>JAGYOA010000021.1 GCA_018399355.1 Candidatus Woesearchaeota archaeon
TATTCCTTGAATTCTTGGTTTTTGGTGTGATAATGGGCATTGTTGAAGACCTTATTGCAATTAAGTTTGCAACAGGCGAAACTATAACATGGACTATTATTTTAATTGTCACCTTAGTTGCTATCCCATTTGCAGCAGTTGGAGAGCTGATAGTTGATAGGATACATATATTTCCAAAAAATAGAATTGAAGTATTTCTGGAGTTCTTGGTTTTTGGTGTGATAATGGGAATAGTTGAAGACCTTATTGCAGTAAAATTTGCTACTTCAGAGCCAATAACATGGAATGTTGTTTTAATTGTTACTTTAGTCACTGTCCCATTTGCAGCAGTTGGAGAACTGATAGTTGACAGGGTTCCCCTTATTCAAAAGAAAAAAATCAACTAATTCTTTTTTGTGTTATGAAAAACTATATAAACAAAGCCTTTTTCAGAAAACATATGGAAATGAAGAGTGCATTGAAAAAATTAAATGAAAGCGATGAGTTTTTAGTTTGGAGCAAGAAAAACAAAAAATCAAAATTAACTTATGTATTCACTATGGATAACTGTGCTGAGTGGCAGTTCGGCTATTATAATCCTGATAAAGACAAGATGTCTACATTTTCAGTGAATGATGTTATATCATTAAAAGATGAGCAGGATGTTTTCAAAAAGCCAGGGGAAAAGGTTAAGTGCATAAATCTTGAAGATATTAAAATAAATTTTGAAAAGGCTCTGGAAAAAGCAGAGCAGACAAGAAAAAAATATTATCCTAATGAAACCGTAAACAAAAAGATTGCAATACTTCAAAATATAAAGCAAGGGCAATTATGGAACATAACTTTTGTTACTCATTCTTTTAAGACAATTAATATCAAGATAAATGCGTTAAATGGAAAATTAATAAAGCATGAAGTTGTTTCTTTGTTTGATTTCAAGGCAAAGGCAGAATAATTTCATGTGGAAACAGTTTTTTCAAATGGAAAATCAGCTTTCTTTCTTATGGAACTAAAGATTTTTCGCATGGTGTTTTTTTAATATAAAACATATTAGGCTTTAAAAAACAAAAAAAAAGCCAAACAAAGCTTTTCTCCATCAGAACAATAATTGTTTTAATTATATATTTTTAATCTTGATTTAATTTAAATACTATCTCTGCTTTCTATTTTTTGTTGCAAAAAGAGGGATATTTTTGACAGAAAAGCTTAAGGTAAAAATAAAAAGAGTAAGTGAAAGCGCAATAACTCCGTGCTATGCCCATGAGGGCGATGCAGGTGTTGACCTTTATTCTGATGAGGATTGTATTCTTAAGCCAGGGGAAAGAAAGCTTGTAAAGACAGGAATAAAAATAGCACTGCCTCATGGTTATGAGGCCCAAGTAAGGCCGAAGTCAGGACTTGCATTGAACCATGGAATATCCTTATGTAACTCAGTTGGCACAATTGATTCTGGTTACAGAGGAGAAATCTGTGTTATATTAATAAACCACGGCTCAGAAGAATTTAAAGTAAATAAGGCAACAAAAATAGCCCAGATGATATTTAATAAGTTTGAGGAAGCAGAGTTTCAGGAAGTTGAAGAGCTTGATGAAACCAAGAGAAACCAAGGCGGCTTTGGGAGCACTGGATTAAAATAAAGAGGTTGAAAAATGAAGAACGGAATAAAATACAAAACAGCAAAGACAAACACAAAACTAGATGAATTTATTGAAGAAAAAGATCCAGGCCAGGAAAAAAAACAATAATCAAAGCTCTTTAAACTTATCTTCTTTAAAATCATTCCATATTTTTAATGTTTCTTTTTCTGTGTCTTCTGTGGTTTTCGGGAAGTTTGTATTAATGTAAACAACCTTAGAGCCGTGGTTCTGAAAAAGGGTTTTCAGCCACTGGCTGTTATATCGCTGCTCTAATTTTCTTTGAAAGTTTATTTCTTCAAATATTGCGCTGTCCTGCTTTTCTCTCTGCCTGAGCCTGTGCATCACTGTTTCAGGGGCTACAACAGCTATTATCATCAACCCAGGAGAGTTTTGTATAGCCAGCTTATTTCCGGGCATCTTCATTATCTCGCTGAGTGCTATATTTCCTTGTAATGGCTGGTAAACAATCGAGCTTATAACTCCTCTTTCCTGAAAAACATATTTTCCTTGTTTTAATGCAGGAATCAGAACTCTTTTGTAAAGTATCTCTCTGTCTAGTGCAAATGCCTGTGCTGTTGACAATATTGAATAATCTCTTTTGTTGTTTCTTACGATTTCTTCCCTTAAAGCAGACCCAATCCAGCAGTTTGTCATCTCACACGAGATTATTGCATCATAATCTGCTGTTTCATCTGGCGTGGGCAGTCTTTTATTTTCATCGCAGAAGTCTTTTAAATTCAGAATATTAAGGTTTTTTTCTTCGGCCCATTTTCTAAGGGCATTAACAATAACCCCTTTTCCAGAGCCGTCAAGGCCGTCAACCATCACAAAATTCTTGTGCATAATACATTATATGGAAAGTCTTTATTTAAAGCTTTTGAATTATTAAATTAACCACTTAACAGTAACATTTATATATTAGTAAGTAAATCTCTGTTTATGGAAGACCACTATAAAAAAGATAATTTGTACTTTAAAATAAAACATGCAGTTGAAAATGTGAATTCCAATAAAGCCAAAGAGTTTCTTTTAAGCGTTCCTTACTCTAGCTGGATAAGGTATGCTGTTACAGGATTATATGATGAAAGAAGAATAGACTCTTTCAGTGAACTAATCTCCTCTGTTTATTCTGAAACCGAGAACAATGGATACAAAGGAAGAGAAAAAGAGAAATACCTAAATTTGATTATCAATCCCCTGATTAAGGCATCTGGCAATAAAAAACAAAAACAGGGATTCAGAAAAACAATAGAAAAAATGGTATCAAAAGAAGGAGGAAAAAAGGTGTACGAAGCAATAACAACTAATCCTCTGATATATTCCTACAAAATACACAAAACAAAAAAACATAAAGAACTTGATAAAACAATAAAAAGACTGGAAAAATACATTCTTAAAAATTATATGTAATTATCTTGAGGCATCTGCCTGCCTTTCAGCATCTAATTTCTTGGATATTGCATTTGATGAATTGCTTAAATTGTATGCATGTATTATTTCATCTGCCAATGCGCTTACTGCTTCTTTCTTAGAATTAAATGACTTCACATAAGCTCCCTGAACCATATACCTTAATGCAAGGTCTATCCTTCTCTGAGGAGCGCACTCAACTGCTTTTGGGTATCTTGCTCCGCCGTACTCTATTGTGATTACTTCTTCCCTTGGAGCGGCGTTCTCTAAAGCTTTTACAAAAACAGCTATAGGATTTTGCTTTGTTCTTTGCTCAATGATCTTGAATGTTTCCTCAATAATAGAATAAGCTGTTTGTGACTTTCCTGTTGATTTATGAGAGGTTATAAAGTGCTTTTTTCCCTTGTGGCCAGGCACCATAACCTTATTTATTAATCTTTCAACTATGAATGTTTTTGACTTATGAAACCTTGCCCCTGCATATCTTGCCCCTGTTTTAGGTATTATCTTTACATCAAGGTTTATGTAATCCTTAAGCCCTGCATCCGCTACAGTTATTTCCTTTACACTCCATCTGTTAAAAGCCTTTATATCATCCATTTTTATTATTCACTATAAAAGGAGATTTCCATTTATATTTAAAGCTTTCTGTAAGAAGTAACAATGTTTCAGCATTTCTTTTTAATATAATCTGAATTTTCCCTTGTGTCGAGTATATGCTCATTTGAATAATATACCTTATTAAGGACTGTCATGTTAAACATTATCCTAAAAAGATATACCTTGTCTTTTTCAATGCTGAAGTCAGCATTGCTTAAGCATGTTTCGCATATCTCAAAATAAGTGTATTTATAAAAAACTCCGTTCATTCTGTGTATTTCCCTGTATTCCTCATCGATGCTTTCCTTTACCTGAAATATGATTTCTTTTGGTAAAATAGATGTATTAAAGTAAACAAATCCTCCGTTATTTCCTCTTATGCAAGCTGGCTTAACATTAACCTCATTTATGGAAGTTCCTTCTTGATTTGTCATTACAGGCTCAAAATCAATATCATCTTGATTAAGGCAGTCCTGTTTTCTGTCAACATCTCTTCCATCAGGGCAAACATACTTTATTGTTTCCACTGTCTTTGTTTCTGTTTTTATTTTTTCAGGACATAAAGAGCAGTCCATAACGCAGTCAGGGCATATGCACTCAGGGCAGGATGGGCATTCCTTTGGTTTTTGCAGCAAAAGAACAGAAACAATGATTATCAAACAAACCAGTAAAATAACAAACACAAAACTAGGTTTATTTGGCATAGCTTTTTTCAAAAAATCACCTCAATTTATTGTTTGCTGAATGATGGAGTATTTAATATTTCGCTTTTTTCAAGCACAGATGTTATTAGATTGGCGAAAGAAAAGTAAATTTTAAGCCATAGGTTACAAGAAGGTTTGCATCAGCCATTCATTAATTATATTGCTCTTTAGGTTTATTAGCCATCTATAACATATCTTTTAAAGATCTGCTCCTCTGGCTGAGGAATTGTTGTTCTTTCAAATACATCAACTGTCCACCTGTATGATGCCTCTTCTATTCCATCTGAAACAATGACATCAACATTCTTTCTTCCTGGGATTGTAAATATTCTTGAGTGTATATTTCCATCAGTGTATGTTTCAAAGGTTCCAAACTTCCATTTGTATGTTATAGTATCATTATCATAGTCAAATCCATTAACCTTAAATGTCACCATCTCTCCCTCATATATTTTTATTATTTGTTCAGGAGTTGCATTTACAACAATTGGAGCCCTGTTTTTATCATTAACAGTTATTCTCACTATTTTTTCTGCAGTAAGGTTATAGTCAGCTGCATAAAAACCAATTATAAATTCTTTTTTCCCGTTTTCAACTGTATCAAAATCAGGAGTCCACTCAAAGGTATTATCTGTGAAAGTTGCGCCACCAGGCATATTATCTGCAACAAGGTAAACTATATCATCGCCGTCTGGATCATAAGCGCTTACTTTAAAATTAACTGCTTCGCCCTCATAAACATTTGTTTTATTAATGGATTCTATTACTGGCGGCCTGTTTGTTTTTTCAACCAAAACAGTTACATTCTGCGAGCTGAATATCTTGCCGTCTGTTGCATAGACAACTAAATTATGGATTCCTTCCTCTCCGTAATCAACATGCCTTGTTGATGAATCAGAAAAACCTGAATACCAGTATCTGACATTATCCCCGTCAGGGTCTGTTGCATAAGGCCTTATAATTAATTCTTCTCCTTCTTTCACTGTGATAAAAACATCATCCTCTTTATCAACAGGAATATCATTGATACTGTGGATTACAGGGGGCCTATTAACATCCTCAACAACTATTTCCATAGTTTGGGTTGTCTCCTTGTCTTTTGACCTTGCTATAAAAGTGATATCAAATGTCCTTTTTGTAACATAATTGAAATATCTTGAAAGAATTCTTTCAAACCAGTTTTTTCTTACAGTATCGTAACCCGGCTTCCAGTAAAACAAATTTTCTGTAAGGTTTGCATTATTAGGCATATTAAATGAAAAATAGCTTATTTCGTCTCCATCAGGGTCTGTTGCATTTATATAGAACATTATCTCCTGATTTTCTTTGGTATGAATATCCTCAAGAGCAAATTCGAAAAAAGGCTGCCTGTCTGTCTCATTCACTATAAGCAAAACCTGTTTTCTGTCAACAAATTCTCCGTCTGATGCATTAACCTCAATGATATAGCTGCCTGCATCATCATAGGTTGTCTGCCACCTCCCTTGTTCATCAAAAGGACTGCTGAAAGAAAAAGTGATTTCATCATCATCAGGGTCTACTGCCTCAGGCTTAAGAACTACAAGGTCTCCTTCGCTGACAGTTACTTCCGCTATATACGAGCTAACCAGCGCAACCTGAATAAGCAATATAAAAAATAAAACCCCCCATCTCATTTTATTTATTATAATTTCAATTCATATAAAAAGATTTCTATTGTTTAGTATTCAAAAGGAGTAAAAAAGAAAAAAATAACCTACTTGTTTCAAGAGGTTTCTGCTGTAATTCCTATAATTTCAGGAGGCCTGTTAACCTTTAAAACATTTATGGTTACATCCTGGCTTACACTATCAATCCCGTCAGATGCTCTCACTGTTACTGTATGAGTTCCTGCATCCTCATAGGTTGTTGTGTAAGTTGCTTTATCCATCCATCCTGAGTATGTTATTGTTACTGCATCTCCATCAGGGTCTGTTGCAACAGGACTCAAGCGGACTGTTTCCCCCTCTCTCACTGTTACATTAGGTATTCTCTGCAGAACAGGCGGCCTGTTTACTGACTCAACAATAACAAGAACCTTTCTTGAGTCTCTTAGTGTACCGTCGCTTGCTGTAACAGTAATTTCATAAGTTCCTGCATCTCCCCTTTCAGTCTGCCATTCTCCGTCTGAGTTGAAAGGATCGCTGAAGGTGTATGTTATTTCATCATCCTCATCAGGATCGCGGGCCTGAGGCTTTAGTGAAACAAGCTCTCCTTCATTGGCTGTTATTTTTGTTATAACTTTTTCATCTGTCTCTTCTTCTTCCTCTTCTTCTTCCTCTTCTACAGGAGTTTCAGGCTCAACAGGAACTGAAGGCTCTTCTTCTTCCTCTTCTTCTTCCTCTTCTACAGGAGTTTCTTGTCCTTCGCATTCGTCAAGCCTTGTCACAATAGTCCCGTCAGGACATACATACTTTGTTTCTGTGAGACCGCATCCGCTTGCAAAAACCAAGAGAAGTACTACCCCAACCAAAATTATCTCTTTTTTCATATTTAGCACCTCAAAATTTGTTATTATTATAAAATAGAAAACACATATTTAAACTTTTCGATAGTCAAGAATAGCTTTCTTTAAAGAAAATCAAAAACTCCTTTTTTCTTTTTTGTACCTTTTTCAAACTCTCTCAGAAGCTCTTTTTGCTTTTTTGTAAGGTTAGTGGGTGTTTCAACTATAACTTTTACATTCTCTGAGCCAGTGCCGTATCCATGAAGATTAGGAATTCCTTTTCCTTTCATTCTGAATATTGTATTGGTTTGTGTTCCTGCAGGTATTTTTAATTTTGCCCTTCCTTTCAGAGTTGGGACTTCTATCTCATCCCCTAATGCTGCCTGGGCAAAACTTATAGGAACATCAATATGAATATCATTGTTTTTTCTTTGAAACATGTCATGCGGCTTTACATTTATAACAACATAAAGGTCTCCTGGAGAGCCGTTCTTTGCTCCAGCCTCTCCTCCGCCTGCTATTCTTAATTCATTGCCGTCATCTACTCCCTCTGGGATTCTTATTTCAATCTTTCTGTCATGATGCACTAAGCCTGTGCCATTGCACTTTGGGCATGGATTTTTTATGATTTTTCCCTCGCCATGGCATTTTGGGCATGCTGTTGTTGTGGAAAATATTCCAAAAGGGGTTCTTTTTATGTTTTGAATTCTTCCTCTGCCATTGCACTTATCGCATACAGCGATATCAGAATCTGATAAAGCTCCTGTTCCTTTGCATTCCTCACACTTTTCCATTCTTGGAACAACTATATTTTTCTTTGTTCCGAATGCAGCTTCCTCTAAGGTTATTTCCAACTCATACCTTAAATCTGCTCCTCTTCTTGGGCCGCGGCTTTGTCTTCCAAATCCTCGGCTGAAAAAAGTGTCAAATATATCCTCAAAATCAAAACCGAAGTCTGAGAACCCGAAGTCTGAGAAATCAAAACCCTGTGAGCCTCCTCCAAAGCCTTCTGATGTTGAGCCAAAGCGGTCATACTGAGCTCTTTTCTTTTCATCCCCTAAAACAGATGCTGCCTCGTTAATCTCTTTAAATCTTTCAGCAGCGTCAGGCTCTGTCTTGTTTAAGTCAGGATGATATTTCTTGGCCAGTCTCTTGTAGGCTTTTTTAATATCCTCTTTAGATGCATTCTCTGACACTCCCAGTATTTTGTAATAGTCTTTTGCCATTTGTTATTAATTTAAAAAAGAAAAAATTATTTTTTCTTTTCTTCTTTCTCCTCTTTGTACTCTGCGTCAACAACCTTATCGTCCTTTTTTTCCTTGGATTTTTCTGATTCTCCTGTTTGCTGCTGTTGTTTCTTTGCCTGTTCTTCTGCAACCTTTTTGTACATCTCTGTTGACATCTTCTGCACAATCTCATTTACCTCTTCCATCTTTTTCTTTATGGTTTCGATATCTTTCTTTTCTGGCTTTAGAAGCTCTTTTAATTCCATTATCTTGCCTTTAACTGTCTCGAGCTCCTTGCTGTCAACCTTTCCCTCAAATTCCTTAAATGTCTGTTCTGTGGAATACACAAGACTATCAGCCTGGTTTATTGTTTCAACCTCTTCTTTTCTTTTCTTGTCTTCCTCTGCGTGAGCCTCTGCGTCTTTTCTCATCTTCTCCACTTCTTCCTCACTTAATTTTTGGGTTGCTGTAATTTTTATTGACTGCTCTTTTCCTGTGCCTAAGTCTTTTGCAGTTACATGAACAATACCATTTGCGTCAATGTCAAATGAAACCTCTATCTGAGGCACTCCTCTAGGAGCAGGAGGTATTCCCACTAAGTCAAATCTTCCAAGGCTTTTGTTGTCTGCAGCCATTGGTCTTTCACCTTGCAAAACATTTATAGTCACAGCTGGCTGGTTGTCTGCAGCAGTTGAAAAAATCTGAGATTTTTTGGTTGGAATGGTTGTATTTCTCTCTATTAATGGAGTTCTCACTCCACCCAAAGTTTCAATTCCCAAGGTTAAAGGAGTTACATCCAAAAGAAGTATGTCTTTTACCTCTCCTGCCAATACTCCTGCCTGTATTGCAGCTCCCTGAGCAACACATTCCATAGGATCAACTCCGCGCTCTGCTTTCTTACCTATAAAATCTTCTATGAATTTTCTTACAATAGGCATTCTTGTAGGTCCGCCGACAAGTATGATTTTGTCTATGTCTTCCTTAGTTAGCTTTGCATCCTTTACTGCCTGTTCTATTGGGCCTTTGCATTTTTTCACTATAGGCTCTACAAGCTCTTCAAGCTTTGACCTTCTTATTTTCATGTTAAAGTGCTTTGGTCCATTGTCGTCAGATGTTATGAAAGGAATGTTTATGTCTGTTTCAAGTGTTGTTGAAAGCTCTATCTTTGCCTTTTCAGCCGCTTCCCTTAAACGCTGCATGGCTGTTGTATCATTACTTAAGTCAATTCCCTCTTTTTTATTGAACTCCTGAATTAAATAATCAGTTAAGGCATTGTCCATATCTGTTCCGCCTAAGTTTGTGTCTCCGCTTGTTGACTTGACTTCAAATACTCCGTCGCCAAAGTCCATTATTGTAACATCAAGGGTTCCGCCGCCGAAGTCAAAGACAACTATCTTTAATTCCTTGTCTGCCTTGTCAAGCCCGTAAGCCAGAGATGCAGCTGTTGGCTCGTTTATTATCCTCACAACATCTAACCCGGCAATAGTTCCTGCGTCTTTTGTTGCCTGTCTTTGGTTGTCATCAAAGTAGGCAGGGCATGTTATAACTGCCTTGCTTATTGGCTCGCCTATGAATTCTTCTGCATCTTTTTTTATTTTCTGAAGAATATAGGCAGAGATCTGCTGCGGAGTATACTCTTTTCCGTTTATCTTGTATTTGTAGTTTGTGCCCATCTTTCTTTTTGCAGCACTTATAGTTCTCTCAGGATTTGAGACTGCCTGCCTTCTTGCCGGTTCTCCCACAAGCATCTGCCCGTCGTCTGCAAACGCTACTATAGATGGAAATGCTTTTCCGTATGCTGTAGTTCCCTCTGAACTAGGAATGATTGTTGGTTTTCCTGCCTGCAGGAAAGCTGCAGCTGAATTGCTTGTTCCTAAATCAATTCCGATTATCTTCTCCTTTTTAGTTTGTTCTTTAGCCATTTTAATTACCCCCTAAATTTTTTATCCAAAATAGTTCTGAGCTTTTGGTATTTCCTGCTCTGTTTTTTTCTTGGATTTTTTTCTTTTTTTCTCGAGTTTTTTCAAAGAATTCGGCTTGTCTATCTTGCCAAACTCAGACTCGTATTTTTTAACAACCTTGGAAAGTATTCCAAGGAACTGCTTTGCATGATAAGGCTCCATCATAACCACATTGTGCTTTAATGCAAGTGTTGCATTTTGCGACCTTGCATCTATCCTTGGGGTTATGCACCTAAAATCAAGTATAAACTGTGTTGGGCTGAAGTTTATGGATGACTCATGCGAAAAAAATGAATCTCCGTCTGATATTGTCATATTAATTTTCTTTTCAGGCATCTTTACCTCCTTCTTCTTGATCTTTTAAAGCTATTTTCCTGATTTGCTCTACTCTCTCATCCGTTAGTATTGTTCTTTGTTTTCCCTTTACTCTCTCCAGTGAGCCGATTTCCACAACCTCAAGAAACTTCACCAGTCTTCTTTGGTTGAATTTATCATAATCTTTTATTGAGCCGAGGGCTTCATAAAGATCCTGGTCAGTTGTAACTAAATCTATTTCATTGCTCTTGCACATAACCATATCATCTATTTTCTTGCTTGTTCCAAGCATAAACCTCATTATACCTCCTGCCCTCAGGTATATTTTCTGTTTTTGCATTCCATTATTTTCTATTTTCATTTTAAAACCTCATAACTAAGTATTTTTTTCAGTTTTTCTTCATCCTTGACAAGTTCATTTAAAGACCCTCCTGGTATTGGGTCATTCTGTTTTAAAAAAATATTCCACTGCCTTATTGATTCCGGATCATCCGGGTTAACAAGGTAGTTAAGCATAAACCACTGGTTGAGTTGTTCTCCATAAATATTGCAATTGCCTATTTTACAGTGCAATGGTTTGACCTCATGTACAGTGCAGCCAACCTGGTCGTTGTAAAATATGCATTTTCCGTATGGCTTGCTTCCCTTAAGCTGTTTTGGCTTCCATACTTTTGTGTTGAATATCTCAACCTGCTCAAGGAATTTTTCCTTTAATTCTTCCACTGTGAGTCTCATGAATCTTGCTATTTTTATAATATCATCCTCAACAAGATAACCAGATGAGTATTTGCAGCAGTTGCCGCACATCTTGCAGTCATCGCCCAGTTCAAGAACATCCTTCACAGGAGTCTTTTTTGATATTATCATTCTCGCACCTCGTTTTGTTTTTTGCAATCTTTACCTTTGCATGCCTTATTATTCTGTCTTTAAGTATATAACCTTTTTGCAAAACCTCTAATACTGTGTTTTCCGGCTTTTCGCTTTCCTCACATAACAATACTTCATGTTTTTCAGGGTTGAATTTTTCGTTTATAGGGTTTATCTGCATTAGCCCTTCTTTTTCAAGTGTTGAGTAAAGCTGCGAGTAGATAAGCTTCATTCCGTCAGAGAGCTTATTTGTTTCTTTTGAGTTTTTAATCGCAATTTCAAATGTGTCTATTATTGGCAATATTTTTATTATTATATCATCAGATGCGTGTTTTATTGATATTTCTTTTTCTTTGTCTATTCTTTTTTTGTAGTTTTCAAACTCTGCCTGCATTCTTTGAAGAGTGCATACTAAGTCATTGATTTTTTCATCTTTTTGCTTGATTTCTTCCTCAATATTTTGCTTTTTTTTCATTTTAAACACCATAAAAATTCTTTTTGCTTTGTTGAGGCATTGGTTTTGTTCTGAAAACCCTTCCAAAGGGTTTGTTTATCTCTTCCTGTATGGTTGTTGTTTCATTAAATTGTTGAACTTTGTTGATTTAAAGTCAACCATTTCATATTAAGATAGACACTACTATATAAATCTTTCGGAAAAGGTTTATAAATAGATAAAGATAAAGCAAAGATATGATATATCAAAGGATTACAATAATAAGGCAGGGAAAGTCCAGTAAAAAAGATATAAACAATGATTTGCAGTGGTTTGGCTCTTCTCTTGGGTTGTTTAATTTAAGGGATAAGAACAGCTCATGCTTCAGAGTGTTTATAGAGCTTTTGAAAAGCTCGAGAAAGCAAAGACCCTTGTCAAGCGACCAGCTTGCTTACATGACAGGGCTCAGTAGAGGCACAGTTATACATCATATAAACAGGCTTATTGAATCAGGAATGGTTGTGAGTGAAAAGAGGGGCTATATTCTTAGGGTTTCAAATCTTAAAGTTCTTATTGACGAGATAGAGAAGGATATGAAGAGAACTTTTGATGATCTTAAGGAGATGGCAAAACAGATAGATAAAGAGCTTGGGCTTTAGTGTTTATTGAAAATCTTGCGGAATTTTTTGCGAAGTTCTTATTAAAAACAGTTTTTTATTATTGAATATGAAATATTTTATTGGAAAAGCTTATATATTTGTACGTATTTCTAAGTATTTATAAATACGGAGGTATTAAAATGACTTTAAAACAGATCAGTCTTAGCATGCCTGAAAATTTATTCAAAGCTTCTAAAGATTACACTAAAGAGTTAGGATATAGAAATTTGCAGGAATTTATTTTAGAGCTTGTTAGAAAGAGAGTAATGATAGATAATATTGAGAGATATGAAAGGATTGAAAAAGATATGAAAGCTGGAAAGAATGTAAGGAAATTAAAACAAAAGGAAGCCTTGAATTATTTAAATAGCTTGTAAGATGGATTATACAATAGAGTTTAGTTTAGAATTTGAAAAGTCATTTAAGAAACTAAAAAAGAAGGACAAGACATTATTTACAAAAATTCAGAAAAAATTAATAGATATTGTAGAGAATCCAGATCATTATAAGCCTCTAAGAAATGTTCTTGCCGGATATAGAAGGATTCAATTTGGACATTTTGTTGTTATCTATAAAATTCAAGGCAATATTGTTAGAATTATTTCTTTAGATCACCATGATAAGGCTTATTAGGGTGCTAAAAATAAATTTTGTTTAATACAAGCTGATAAGTGGCTTAAATATTTTGTTAAGCAGTTTTTGAAAAAGTAAGAACAAGAAGGAAGGGGATTAATTATTATGGCAGTAGAATAAGTTATAATGATTGGAAAGAAGTGGAAATCCAGTTTAAGATTTATATTGAAAAACTAAAAAAAGAAATTAATAAAAAAATCTAATAGCTGTGCTTTTTTGTGAAGATAAAGTATCCCAACAATCCAACAAAGAACACTATTAATACTGTTATTATTAATTCTGCAATAGGTAGCTTATTTTCTTCTGTTTTGATCTCTTCTTCTTTATTTGATTCTTCTTTTGGTTCTTCTACTTCTTCTTTAGTCTCTTGCTGTTCATCAATTGTCTCTTCAGAAATAATATCTTCAGCTGGCTCTTGTTGCTGAACAGGCTCTTCTTCTTTTGGCTGTGTTGTTGTAGTTTTCTGTTCTCCTGTTATTGCAAATGTTGAGAATCCTGGAGATTCTGTGTTGTAATAGTAGTATAATGAATCTTCTCTTAGATAAGTTGTCTTAAGTTCATTCCATTTGTTGTTATTGTATCTGTGAAGCTTTATCATGTTCTTTTCAAATCCATACTGTGAAACCCATGATTTTCTTACCTTAAATGTTATAACCGCTTTGTTAAGATTATTATCTTCTATTCTTGTAGGTGTAAATGAAACATATTGGTAAACTTTTATTTTGTTTGAAGAGAGAGCAGATGCTCCTGAAGGTAATGATCCAATTCCTACCTGAATTCTTGGGCTTGAAACACTGTCATTAAAAGTTAACTTGATTTCTGTAACTCCATGTGTGCCTGATCCTGAGAATATTATCTCTTTTGTTGCTCCTGGTGTTACACTTCCAATAACCTTAGTTTCTGTTGAGAATGAAGATGAACCTCCTCCTCCGGTTGAAGTAGAGGGTTTTGTAATGGTTAGGGAACTGTTGGTAACACTGTTTCCTGCATTATCATATGCTATAACTGTAATCTGGTTTGAGCCTTCATTTAAAGATACTGAAGACAAAAAATCACCTGTTGATATGTTTAATGTAGCTGTTGCTCCATTTATTGTTACAGATGATATGCCTGACCCTCCTATGTTATCGTTTGTATTTCCTGATATTGTTGCAGTGCTTTCAGTTGTATGGTTTCCTACAGAGCTGGAAACATTATTGATTACCGGGCTGGTTGTATCAAGGACAAACCAGTTTGATGCATCCTCATCCATTACATTTCCAGCTATATCTTTTGCTGCAGTTACATTTATTGTATAGTTGCTCTCTGTTTCATTTGTGAAGTTATACCATCCCATCCATTGTGTTGAACTTTGCCAGCCTGTTTCTGCTATATTAGTTCCATTAAATTCAACTAAAGGAGTCTGTGTTTCATCCATTGTCTCATTAAAATTTAATGTGAATGTTAAATTTCCTGCCTTTATTGGTGTTGAATCATTTAATGTAATTGTTACTGTTGGAGGGATTGTGTCTACTGTAACATTTATCTCCTCGCTGTCATCTGTATTTCCTGCTAAATCTGTGCAGTTAATGTGTACAGTATAAGTTCCGTCTCCTATTGTATCATTTGCAGTTAATACTGTATTTGTATTGTTTATCACAGATGAGCTTGTATCAACTGCCTCATCATTGAAATATAATGTGCAGCTTGCATTTGGACTTAAGCTGTCTGT
>JAGYOA010000022.1 GCA_018399355.1 Candidatus Woesearchaeota archaeon
TCTATTATACCTATCTCCATAGCATTACATTTTTTGATAAAATATTCTTTATTAAATATATTTTAGAAATTAACTTTTTTATAACAAAAGTTTTTTAAATAAATACAAAACAACTTCCTCGATGAAAAAAAGTGAGGATTCTAAAAACTTATGTAAAGAATGCACTATCTGCTGTGAACATGTTGCAATAGAAATTGACACACCAAGGAGTAAAGAAGATTTCCAACACATAATATGGTATGTTCTGCATGAGAATATTCTTGTTTTTAAAGACCATGACAATAAATGGTTTATTGAATTTAAAACAAAATGCGAATCGCTTGATAATAAAGGCTTATGTAAAATATATCCCTTTAGACCAAAAATATGCAGGGATTATTCTCACAAAGATTGTGAAAGATATGCTCATGGCAAATATTACAAGATAATGCTCAAAAAAAGGAAAGATGTATTAAATTATATAAAAAAATACACAGTAATAAAAAATCTCAGTTAGAAAACCTTCTTGCCATATTTTCACTTATTCCTATTATGTTTTCTTTTGCCTGGACATGCTTGAAATTTTTCTCAATATCAATATAGACCTCACTTTCAATATATTTTTTTATTATTGGAACTCCCTTTTCTATTAAATTAGTTACATATTCTCTTGCAACAAATTCTGATATTCCTATTCTTTTTGCTATTGAGTTGTATAAAATAGGTCCTTTTTCTTCAGCTAAAGTGTATATTGCAAGAAAAACTTCTTTTTCCTTATTTGTAAGAAAAATATTCTTGTATAATAAACTCTTTTGTAATTCTTGTTTGTCATCATCTTCTTCAGTAACATTTTTCATGAAAAATTGTATCTCTTCTATTTTTTCATTAAGCTTATCTATCTTAGAGTCAAGCCTACACATAAATTCATAATTTGCCTGAATTTCGCCTGTATTCTCGTTTATTGCATTAAGGTGGTCTTCAAATTCCTCCTTTATTGCATTAAACGCTCTCTTCAAGTTTTTATTTATATTAGAACTGTTTATATTTCTCTTTTTTCTGTTAAATAAGTTAATACTAATCCATATCACCCCGCATTTCAATATATTTTACAGCTTATTTAAAAATTTTTCTAAAAATACAAAATTTTAAAAACAAAATCATCAATTCATTTAAAAATGGTAATATCAAAGTCACAGCTTGCTATTCTTTTGTCAAAACTAAAAGTATTTGAATCTCCAGAAGTAGCTAAAGAACAGTATCCAACTGATTCAGAGATAGCGGCAGAGGTTTTATGGAATGCTTATCTTCTTAAAGATATAGACAAAAAGAAGATTGCTGATTTTGGAAGCGGAACTGGAATTTTAGGTATAGGGGCGCTTGTTTTAGGTGCTGAAAAACTTTTTTTTATTGAGGACCATAAAAATTCAATGAAAATATCAGAAAATAACCTTTCTTTTGCTGAAGAACAGACAAAAAAAAATCTTATAAATAAAGCAGTTTTTTTAAATGAAAGAATAGAGAATTTCAAAGAAAATGTTGATGTTGTTATCCAGAATCCACCGTTTGGAACCAAGAAAAAACATAGTGATAAAATTTTTCTTGAAAAGGCATTTAATAAAGCAAAGGTAATTTACAGCTTTCACAAGCTTGAAACCAAGGTTTTTATCGAAAAGATATCACAAGATTACGGCTTTGAAATAACTCACAGATGGGACTTTAGCTTTCCGTTGAAGGCATCGCAAAGCTTTCATAAGAGAAAAATACACAGGATAAATGTAAGTTGCTTCAGACTTCAGATTAAATAGAAATCTTTATAAATCAGCCATGAATTCTAGTTTATGGTGTTTTTATGGAGATAAATGTCATTGAGGATAAAAAAAACAGGCTAAGCTTTGAGATAAAAGGAGAAGGCAATACTTTCTGTAACATTTTAAAAGATGAACTTTGGAATGATAAGCATGTAAATGTTGCAGCTTACAATATAAAACATCCTTTGATAGGGATACCTTTGGTTATTGTTGAGACAGACGGCAAAAAAACACCAAGGCAGTCATTGTATGATGCCGCAGGTAGAATTGGTGACAAGGTAGAAAAGCTAAGGAAAGAGGCCAAAAAAGAATTAAAATGATGTCTGAGGAGGAAGGTAAGCTCCTTTTAAATCTTGCCAGAGAGTCTATTTCTTGCTGTTTTAACAACAAAAATCCTGATATAACCAAGGTTGAAAAATTTTCTGATAATCAGGGTGTTTTTGTTACACTAATTAAAAACAATCAGCTAAGGGGCTGCATTGGTTTTCCAGAGCCAATCTTTCCATTGTACAAAGCAGTGATAAAGGCAGCAATAGCAGCAGCATTTGAAGATCCAAGATTCCCTCCATTGCAAAAACAGGAGTTCAAAGATATAAAAATAGAGATTTCTGTTCTTACTGTTCCCAAGCTTATTAAGGTTGAAAATCCTGAAGAATACATGGAAAAAATAAGAATTGGCAAAGATGGATTGATAATAAGATCTAACCTTGGGTCTGGCCTATTATTACCTCAAGTTGCAACAGAATACAAATGGGATGTGAAAACATTTTTAGGACATTTATGCCAAAAAGCATGGATGAGCAATGATGCATGGAAAAACCCTGATAATAAAATATACAGATTTCAGGCCCAAATTTTCACTGAGTAATATTTAAATATCTGATATAGATAATTTTCAGAATGGAAACAATTGACAAGTTAAATAACTATAAAGAGAAAATTAATACAAAGATTAAGGATTTTTTTGATTCTGAGATAGAAATTTCTAAGAAAAAAGATGGAAAGATTACTGAGCTTATTGAGCATATAAAAGAGTTTAATTTAAGAGGAGGCAAAAGAATAAGGGCAGTTCTTGCCTTGGTTTCTTATGAGTTATTTGATGGAAAGGATTTTAATTCTATTCTTGATATTGCTGTTTCAGTTGAGCTGATGCAGTCATTCTTTCTTATCCATGATGACATTATTGACAATGACAGTTTCAGAAGAGGTGGCCCAACCTTCCACAAAATATATGAAAACAGCAATGAAAATCTTGGACAAAGAGAATCAGAGGGAATTGCAATAGTTGCAGGAGATATTCTTGAGTCATTAAGCAAAAAAATGATTTTACAATCATGCTTTAATGAACAAATTAAAATAAAGATTCTTGAAAAATTCAATGAAATCATTGAAAATACCTGTTATGGAGAGTTTCTGGACATTTTATCATCAAAACAAAATCCAAATGAAGATGATATAATTAAAATCCATGAGTTTAAGACAGCTAAATACACAATTGAAGGGCCACTGCACCTTGGAGCAATAGCTGCAGGTGCTGATGAAAATGAAATGAGAATATTAAGTGATTATGCAATTCCTCTTGGCATTGCATTTCAGATAAAAGATGATGTCCTTGGATTTTTTGGTGATGAGGAAAAGCTTGGAAAATCTGCAGGTTCTGATGTCAAGGAAGGAAAGAAAACATTGTTGATTATAAAAGCAATTGAAAACTCATCTCAGGATGATAAAGAATTCATAAATAAATGTTTGGGAAACAAAAATGTAACCAAGAGGGACATTTCAAAATTAAGGGAAATAGTAAAAAAATCAGGTTCTCTTGATTATTCTGAAAAACTTGCTGAAAAACTTGTTTCTGAGGCAAAAAAAGCACTGGAAAAATCAAATATAAAAAAGGAAGGAAAAATATTTCTGATTGATATAGCAGATTTTATGATTAAAAGGGATTGTTGATTATGAAAAGAAGAAAAACAAGGCTTATCAATGTTGGAAATGTAAACATAGGAGGCAATTCTGAAATAACAATACAATCAATGTGCAATACTAAAACAAAAGATGCAGATGCAACAATAAAGCAGATAAAAGAGCTTGAAAAGGCTGGATGTGATATAGTAAGGGTTTCTGTTGAAGATATGGATGATGTTTTTGCATTAAAGGAAATAAAACAAAACATAAATATTCCTTTGGCAGCTGGACTTGGCGGAGGAAGTTCAGATGCTGCTGCTGTAATTAAAGGAATGAATAAATTGTTTGAGATTGAAATGAGTGAAAAAGAAAAGATTGAAATTGCAGCAAAAATTGGGATGGATGTTCCTTTCTTTATCATTGGAGGGACCACCCATGTGACAGGCAAGGGAGAAAAAATAAATAGAATAGATCCTTTACCAAAAAATTTTACTTTGTTTTAGCGAAACCAAACTTCAATATTTCAACAAAATATACTTATGAAAACCTTGATTATGAAAAAACTGGAAAACAATTAAAAACAAACACAATGATCAATGCAATAAAGGAGAAAGATATCAATAAAATTGCAAATAACCTTCATAATGATTTTGAATATTCTATCTGTAAACAATATCCTTTAATAAATGAGATAAAGAAAAAAATGATAGATAATGGAGCACTAAATACTTTAATGTCTGGTTCTGGTTCAACTGTTTTTAGTATTTATAATGATTATTATAAGGCTCTTGATAGTTTAAAAGAATTAGAAAATACCTGATTTAAATGTTTTTATTACCCAACCAATTAATGAATTTAACAAAGATTTATAAAAAAAGCATTTTTTGGTATTATTATGATAGGAGTAAGCACTAAAAGTATGAAGATTGGCCGTTTCTGGCTTGAGTCCCTTGTTGATGATGGCTTTAAGCTGATTGAGCTTAACAACAGGACAATCCAGATTAAGTTTGGTGAAAGTGATATAGAAAAGTTAAATAAATCTAAGGAAAAATACGGCCTTACATACACAATACATAGCGAAGTCACTGATTTGTTGCATCCTGACAATCTTGTAAATGACCACCAAATTGGAATCCTAAAATCAGAAATAAAGTATGGAGCAAGATTTGGGGTTAAAAATATAGTTTTTCACCTTCCTGACTATCTTGAATTTGAAAAAGACAAGAATAGAATTGATAAATTATTTTCTGAATTGCTTGAATTTGGTGAAAAATACGATGTACATCTTTCTTTTGAAAATGATTCAAAGGGCCCATGGGCAAATCCGGATAATTTATTATATTTTTTTGAAAAATTTGATAAGTTAAAGCATAACCTTGATATTGGACATTTGCATAAAGCAGTTTATCACAAATTAGTAATTTCTGAAGAAGATTATGTTGAAAAGCTTGGAAAGTATGTAAATTACATGCATATTGATGACAATAATGGTAAGGATGATGAGCATCTTGGTCTTGGAAGCGGAACCATTAATATTGATTTTGTTGTTTCTGCAATAAAAAAAATTAATCCAGAGTACATCGTAGCAGAAAGTTTTGATATAAATGAGGCAATTAAAACAAGGGAAATTCTTAAAAAATACAGAATAAACTGAGTGATGCAATAATGAAAATTATCTGCGCTGAAAACATGGGATTCTGCTTTGGAGTTAAGAGGGCTGTTGATATGGCCTTAAAGCAGGAAAATGCATTTGTTCTTGGCCAGCTTATACACAATCCACAGGTTGTTGAACTGCTTGAAAAAAGAGGAATAAAAGAGATAAAATCAGTAGATGATATTGAAAAAGGAATTTTGATTATAACTGCACACGGAACAACAAAATCAAACATAATAAAAGCTAAATCAAAAAAATTAGATATAATAGACACAACATGCCCTCTTGTTAAAAAAGTGCAGAACCTTGTAAAAGAATTTAACAATAAAGGTTATGACCTCATACTTTTTGGAGATAAAGGGCATTCTGAGGTAAAGGGTATTGTAAGCAATGCAGAAAATATCATTGTTGTTTCAACCAAAGAAGACACAAAAAATATTTTTGTTAAAAAGGCATGCTTATTATCACAAACGACTCAGTCCATTAAAAAATTTAATGAAATTTCCAAGGTTCTTAAAAGTAATGTAAATGAATTAAAAATAATAAATACTATATGTGATGCCACAAAGAAAAGGCAGGATTCTGCAATGAACACAGCAAAAAAATGTGATTTAATGGTTGTTATTGGAGGTTATAACAGCGCGAACACAAAAAGGTTAAGGGAAATATGCAGCAAAATAACAGAAACTAAACAAATTGAAACAGCCAAGGAAATAAAAAAAGAATGGTTTAAAGGCAAATCTTTAGTTGGAATAACAGCAGGAGCATCAACTCCTGATTTTGTTATAAAAGAAATTAAAAAAAAGATAGAAAGCTTTTAATTTATTTTCCGAAGCGTCTTTCTCTTTTTTTGAATTCTTCAATGATATTTATTAAATCCTGTTTTTCAAACTCCGGCCACATCTTTTCAATAAAAAACCATTCAGAGTAAATAGACTGCCATGTAAGGAAATTGCTTGTTCTCTTATCCCCTCCAGTCCTTATTATCAAATCAGGCTCGCTTTCAAGATAAAGGTTTTGTGATATAATATTTTCATTTATCTCTTCTGGATTTAGTTTACTTTCTTTTACATTTTTAGCAATTTTCTTAACTGCATCCACAATTTCTTCTCTTCCACCATAGGCAAGGGCAATATTTACTTTATAATTATTATATTCTTTTGTTTTGTTGGTTATCCTTTCAATATTTTCCTGAATATCCTTAGGAAACAGGTTGTATCTTCCAATCACGTTTATTTTTATCTTATATTTGCTAATATCTTTGTTTTGCATTATTTCGTTAAAAGATTCTCTAAATATGGTCATAAGATAATCAAATTCCTTTTTGGGCCTGTTAAAATTCTGCATTGAAAAGCAGTATAATGTAAGCTCTTTTATTTTAAGATCTTTGCACCAAACAAGAAGGTCTTTTAGCTTTTTAGAGCCGTATTCATGACCTTTCCAAGGACTAAGGTTAAGCCTTTTAGCAAATCTTCTGTTTCCGTCAAGAATAATTCCAATATGTTTGACTGTTTTGGTCATGGCATGAAATTAACACAGGTGATTTATAAAGCTTTTGAATAAATTTCTTTCAGAGGTATCCACTAATTGTATTAATTAACCTCTGTGTCCTGTTTATTCCTGTTTGACTTTCAAGAACATAGTACCTATATCTTATCATAAAAAGCTCATTTTCCATTATATATTCGAGTCTTTTACTTGCATCTTGGATAATCCCTTTTTTTTCTGCGTAAGAAATCTCTTTTTGAAATTCGTAAATTTGGTTGTCTAAAAGACTCATAGCATAATTATACCTTTTATTTGTGAGATATGCCGCATCATTTTTCATTGATTCATATTGGTTTATGTATTCATTAATCATATTTTCATCTTTCCAATAATCATAACTTTTCAATAAATCTGCTTGGTCTTTTAATTCCTTTATTAACTGTAATTCCTTGTTCTGAAGGCCATTTTTCATAAGCGGACTAACTTTTTTGATTATATTCTCTGCAATTTTTGTTCTGTTTTTAATATCCTGTTCAATCCTGCTTAAAAGAGAAAGGTATTGCTTTTTGCTGTTCTCAACATAATCAGACATTTTTTTAATTTTTGAAACCTTTTTATCATCTGAGAAACAAAAATAAAATTTTTTTAGATAATCAAGTTTTGAATCAATGGTTTCAATGATTTCCACAGTTCCCGGAGAGTTCCATTCACTTCTATTAACAAATTTACTTAATTCCAAAAAATCTGATTCTGCGTTTTTTATTTTTTCATTGGTATTATATATCATAACATACTCAAGATTTTTTAGCTTATCATCCAGATTGTTTCTTCCACCAAAGAAAATATTGTTTTTAATTATAGAATATTCTAGATTACATTGTTTTAATTCACCTATATCGCTATAAAGCTGGTTAACCTTTTCTTTTGTAAGGTTATTCCAGAAAAAAGAATTATCTACATACCATATATCTTCAAATTTATTAATTTTATTTCTTATACTTTTAAATGCAAATGAAAACTTCTCGTTTAATATTCTTTCTAAATTGTTTAGTTCTGTATAATATTGGTTTATTTCCAAGTTAATAAGTTTTTCATCTTTCCATCCTTTGTAATCATCAAAATATTGGGATTTTATTGAGATATCATTAAGAGATTCTAATTCATAATCTTTTATTCCATCTTGAAAAAAAGATTTTACCTGTTCAACCAACTTATCTATATTTTTTGTTTCTTCTTTTATATCCTCTCTTAAATTTTCTACAATTCTGATATAATCGTGTTTTGTTTTAAGTATACTGTCTTTTATTTTTTCAACATCACTTATTTTTTCATTAATTCTTAAGCAGATATAAGAATTTTTAATTTCATCAACTTCTAAAATAAATCCTTCAAGTTTTTCAAAAGAACCGGGCTTGTTCCAATTATTTGATTCGAGTGAATCACTAATTTTTACAATCCTCTGGTCAATTTCAGTCTCTTTCTCTTCCAATTTTCTGTTTATGTACTCATCTAATGAAGAGAGCTCTTTTATTACTAATAAAGCATCATTTTTAAAACACTCATCATAAGTAAGAGGATCAAATACTCTAATTTTTTCATTAATCCAGCCAAATAATCCATAAACTCTGTCAATATTTTCCTTGGACGTCTCTGATATTAATTTATCTACTAAACTTTTTCTATCAGAAATTTTTGAAATAATACTTGTTTTTTCATTATTAAAATCTTTTAATAGACTCTTATTTTCAACATAACCTATAGGAAAATGAACTATTTCATTTTTTTCAATAGTTGAATCAAAAAAATCATTGAATCCTTTATTTATGCTTATTATATTGTCTAATTCATAATCTTCATTACAAACCTTTTTTAAGATATCTTCAAGTCTTTCATTTTCAGCTGCCTGATAATACCTTGATTTCTGAAAAGATAAATCTTGTTGTTTTTTAAAATGGTTATATGCGTATGAAGAAAATCCAATTAAGGATGCAATTACCAATGCTATAACAGAATTTCTTATTCTGCTTTTAACTTTTTTTATTTTTTCTTCTTCATTATTTATTTTTCCATCTATTATTTGGTTAATGTTATCAAAATTAAGTTCTGTCTCTTTGATTAGATTTTTATATTGTTCTTTCATTTTTCAAGGATTTGCTTTATTTCATTGAATTTTTTATAATAGTCAGAAACAATCTCTTTGTTGAAATAAAACTCTTTCTTGCTTTGTATTGAACTTCTGTAAGTTTCATTTTCTTCCTTATTTAAACAACATTTTCTAATTGAATTGATGTTTTGATTTACAATTTCTATCGCTGTAAAAATTTTTTTGTCAAAAAGTTTTTTCATTTTTTCTTTCTTTGAATGATAGTCCTTCATTAACTCATTATTTTGTTCATACTTTGATCTGCAGTAACCTGAAATAGTAGTTTTGACTTCCTTAAGAAGGGAAATATCCTCATCAAAAATGTTTTCATAAAGCGATAACTCAAGAAGCTGGTAATTGTAATCAATCTTTTCTATTCTGCTTTCTATCCTGTTTCTTTCTCTCTGAATTTTTTCTTCATTCATTTTGAGAATTACCTCAACTATAGAAAATTCTGTTAAATTCAGATTCAATCTCAGGGGTAATAGTTTTCATTGAACTTGAAAAAGACTGGTTAATTTTTAATGCTAGCCCATCTTTTATTTTATACTGCGAGCCTAGATTGTAAGGTTCAAACTTTCCTTTTCCGTTATTTTTCAAGAAATCAAATCCATGTTTTTCTGCAAACTCTTTTATTTTACTCTGTCTTAAAATCTCATTTTTTGTTTTTCCTTTTTTTTCATTTGATGCATAGAGAAACTCCCATAGCTCAGGCCTTGCATTATTCTTTTCCATAATCTCCCATAAACTATCCCCTTTTTTAAGGAAGTAATCATTTTCTGTTTTTTCTTCTAAGTATTCTTCTTCAGTATAACATATCTTTTTATTAAATTCAGAAATTGTTTTATTTTCTTCAGGAAGAGAAAAGTAAAATTGTGTATTTTCTGCTTCCAAAATACTGTAACTATTATTCTTTCTGTTTTCCTGATTGAAATCAATTTTTTCTTCTATATTGCCCTTAGTATCATTAATTGGTTTTGCAATTCCCTGCTTATCAACTCCATTAGTTCCAAACATAAATCCCATTGCAAATGATAAGGCACTTACAGCAGCATATTTTGCTATGGTACTTATATTTCTTTTAAAGAAATCTTTTGTTTTATAGATTCCCTTGCCAATAACCTTGTTTACATACTGTTTTGGTTTTTTATACAAGGCAGAAATTGTTCTTATTTTTTCATTTGTTTTTGGAACAAGATAGTTTTCCTGTTTTACTAATTCATTTTTTGCTTTTTTTCTTTTCTTGTTCTGCCTCCATTCAATATTTATTCCATTCTGCTGGTATTCTTTAAGTATGTTGTACAATGTTGACACACTAAATTCAGTTTTTTTATCTTCATCTCTTTCCTGATTTAAACTGCTACATATATCCTTAACCCTTATATTTTGATTATTATTGTAAAGTTCAACTATTTTTTCTCTATCATTACAAGATAGTTTTTTTCCATACCTGAAACTCTCTGTTTTGGGGCTTGCTTTGTTCTCTCTTACCACATAATCAATTGTTTTTTTGTCTTCCATTATTATCCATTTGTAAGATATTTGTTGAACTTATCATTTGTTTCGATTAGTCTTTTGTCATAAGCATTAGAAACATCGCTAAGTATAGAATAAAGAAGTTTATTTGAATCCTTGTATTGATTTACCAGTCCCCTTGGATTCTTTTCAATACCTATTGCTTCCCTTATGCCCTTGCCAACTATATTCTGGACATCGTATGTATAATTCTCTATTTGATTTACGCTGTTAAAAAGAGCCTTAATAGCATCACTTTGTTTGTTTAATGGATCATAAATAGGTCTTGTTATTCTAATAAAATCAAGTACCCTTTTTGTTTTATCTACAAGTTCTTCAGAAGTGAATATGTAAATTGATGTTATCTTTTCGATTTTTTCAAGTTTTGGGTCTATCTTCAAGTAATCAATCACATTCTCCTCATTTAAATGCAAATTATGAATTGTTACATCTCTTTTTCTCTCTAAGTTATCAACAAGATTTTTGATTTTAAAATATCCTTTTTCTTGAGGTCTCATAGAAACAAATTTTCTCTTTGCTATACTGTAATTTCTTACAATCTTTTCAAGATTTTGGTTTAGATAGTCATTTTCTGTAATCCTTTTGTTCATATTCAATGTTTTTTCGGTTCTTTTTTTTACCAAGTTTTTATAAACTTTGTTTAAGTCAGAAGTCATTGAAACAAGCGTTGAGTTTATCTCTGAAAGATGATTTTCTCCTGAACCAAGTATTTCATCAATGCTATAATCTTTTCCAAAAATATTTATTTTGAAAAAATCAAGAGTGTTGTAGGTTAGTTTGTAAAGCAATGATTTTCTTTGTATTAACTGCCTCTTGAAAGCAGAATTTACTTTTCTTAGTTCTCTTGCATGCCCAACTATATAAACCAAATTTCCATCTGATTTATCAGACCATTGGTAATTAGTTAGTCCCAATGACTGTCTTCTTTCATTTAACATATTTCCCATTTCTGAAGAGTTCTTTACTTCTGCAGCATTTTCATTTTCAGCTTCTTCTTCATCAGCTAGCTTCCAAACATCTGGTTCATTTTCATCTTCTTCGTAACTATTCTTATTCTTTTTTGAATCTTTTTTCATTTTTTAGTCCCTCCTGCTTATACTTTATTGTTATACATAATTTTTTCAATTCCATCATGTTCTTTTATCTCATAGGGAAGTTTTTCATCAATGGTTTGGTAATAAGCAGGCCTCACATACTCTGTTTTTTTCATTTCTGCTTCTATATTGTTATTTTCAAATCCGCCACCCATGTAATAACCAAGGGTAAAACATGTGAAACCGAATAAAACTGTTCTAATCAGGCCCATTTTCATTACCTCCATCAGTAAAATAACCTTTTACCTTTTTCTCTAAATTTTTGTAAAAGCTATCCACCTTTGGCTTTTGCTCATCAAGAAATTCAAGAAAGTTTTGATATTTGTTTTTTAGTTCGTCTTTTATTAAAGGCTCTATTATTCTTATCTTTCTTTCATTGGGCATCTCATTTACTCTTTTTTCAATGGTTTCATCATCCATCATGTTTATTATGTCTTTGTCATAACCATTTTCAATTCCAATTTTGCTGATATCTTTTATGTAATTTCCATGCTCTTCTGGATTAATGTTTATTATCTCATTTGTATATTTCAAAAGCTCATCTATATTATTCCCTGCTTCTCCATATATAGGACATTTTTTTTCTTGGGTCACATAAACCACCTTTTCTTGCACTATTGGCTTTAATTCACTTTTATTTGTACATCCTGCAGCAAAATAGCTTGTTAAGCTAAGAGTTCCAATTAATAACATGGTGGAAATCTTTCTTTTAAGGCTCATATTATTTAGATTATAGCAATGATTTTTAATAAGGGTTTCCAAGAAAAAAGATGTATTTTTCCGAGATTAATGTTACTTTTTTGATTGAATCGAAAATTATTCATTAGTTTAGAAAGATATAAAAACAAACAACAATAATTAATGCATATGAGAGAAATAACAGATGAAAAACTGAACCATTATTTTGATATTACAGGTCAGGCCTTAAAAAAGGCCAAGCAGAACATAACAAAAGACTTATCCAAAAAAGATTTTGCTGATGATTTTCTTGATATGGCTCAGCGTTATTACGATGATGCAAACTATTTCAAAGAAAAAGACGACTATGTCAACGCCTTTGCAGCATTAAGCTACGCACACGGATGGTTAGATGCAGGCGCAAGAATTAAATTATTTGATGTCAATGATTCAAAGCTATTCACAGTAGATGATTAATCAAGAAATAGCTTCTTTTCATATTCTATATTTGCCTGCTTATATGCGTCCATGTGGCCAATGTCAAACCATCTTCCATCAAAAGTAAAACCAAAAACAGAATCCTTTTCTGAAAGCCACTTAATAAAAGAGCCAGGATGATCTGGATTGTTTTTATTATCAATATACTCTTTAAGAAGCTCAAGAGAATTTTCAGGAAAAAGGTAACAGCATGTGCTTACCAGGGTGCTTTTAGGATTCTGAGGCTTTTCTTCAAAATCAATTACTTTTTGATTAACATCAACACAAGCAACACCAAACCTTTTTGCATCATCTATACTCTTAATATCATAAAAAGCAACAACCGGCGCTTTTTTCTTTTTGTAATATTCAATAAAACTGTATAAGCTAAAATCAAAAAGATTGTCTCCTGCAACTATCATCAAATCACTGGTTATATTCTCTTTTTCAATCAAATACTTCAAAGAACCTACAGCCCCCATTTTCTCTTTTTCATTCAATGTACCTTCTATGATAAGCTTAATCTCTTTTTTTGAATTTAGATTGGAAAGCCAGTTTTGAAAATGCTTTTCAAATCTTTTATTTGTTGAAACATAGATTAAATCAATTTCGTCTATCATCTCAAGTTTTTCAATGATATAGTTGATTATAGGCTTTCCAACTATTGGCAAAAGGGGCTTTGGTGTAAATTCTGTTAATGGGTAAAGCCTCGTTGCAAAACCTCCTGCCAAAACCACTGCTTTCATAATTGATCACCTGTTATTGCTTTCATTCTAAAAGATCCTTCATTCCTGACCTCAAACTAAAACTTGGTTTAAAGTTAAAATCTTTCTCTATTTTTGCTGTTGATGCCTTTGTATGCTTTACATAATTCTTAATCGGATTTTCTATATACTCAAGTTTTGCTTGTTTTCCTGTTAGCTCTTCCAGAATCCTTACCATCTCAATAAGAGTATAGCTTTCAGAAGTTCCAATGTTATAATAAGAGCCTTTTGCAAACTTTCCATCAACCTTCATTCCAAGTGAGAGAGCAGCAACAATATCCTTTACATAGGTAAAGTCTCTTGTTTGGGTTCCATCTCCGTAAATTACAACTGGATTTTCTTCTTGTATATCCCACAAAAACTGAGAAATCAGATTTGCATATTTTCCTTTATGTTTTTCATTTTTTCCGTATACAGAGAAAAACCTGAAGCCAATGCTCTCTAATCCATACATCTCATAAAACAATCTTGCAGTATGCTCCATCGCATATTTAGTTACTGAATAAAAATTAGGAGGAAACACCTTTACTGATTCTTCCTGGATATCAAGTGAGCCGTACATTGATGATGTAGAAGCATAAAGAACTCTCTTTACAGTTGTATTAATGCATGCTCTCAGAAGATTTGCAAATCCAACAATATTAACTGCATATCCCTCTGCTTCCTTTCCATCAAACATAGGAGCAGAGCTCCATCCTGCAAAATGATAAATATAATCAATTTTGTTTTCATCAATCAGTTTTTTAATAAACTCAGAATCACAATAATCGTGCTTGTAAAACTTTACTTTATCCTTTATTTTATCAAGATTTGATTCTGTTCCCAAAAAAAGATTATCAACAACAATAACATTATTATCCTCATTGACTAATTGCTCTGCCAAATTGCTTCCTATAAATCCCGCTCCCCCTAATACCAAAATATTGCTCATTTTAATGTATACCTCTTTTTATCTGTTTCAATTTTAATTTTTATAGTTTTTAAAACTTATCACTTAC
>JAGYOA010000023.1 GCA_018399355.1 Candidatus Woesearchaeota archaeon
TTTCTTTCATTAAGGTAATTTATCTTTTCATTTAATTGTGTTCTTATTTGAAAAATATTGTTGTATCTTTCCTGTTTTGTATTTATTTTTTCTTCAATTTCTTTTTCGTTCTGTGTTATTTGTTCTATTTTTAAATTATTTATTTTTTCATTAAGTTCCTGTTTTTCTTTTTCAAGTTTTTTTATATCTTCATTATAGTTTTGTATTAGATTAATTTTATCCCTTAACCTTGTTTCCTGCAATTCTATTTTGTTTTTTATCTCATTCAATTTTTTTGTGTCTTTTTCAATTTTTTCTAATGAGTCTTTTTTCTGTCTTAATTTTGATTTAATTTCATCAATTTTTGGCTTAATCTCATCTGCTTTTTTTGATATTTCTTTTATTTCCTGCTTTTTCTCTTTGATATTTTTCTTTTTGTCGTCTAAATCAACAGTTATACCCTGGAGTTCCCTTGATTTTTCCCTTATTTCTCTAACCAAAACCTGTGAATTTTCTTTTATTCTTCTGTATTTATCTATCTGAAAAACCTTTCTTAATGTCTCAAGCCTTGTTTCCTTTTCCTCCATTAAGATCTGCTTCATCTCTTCCTGAGGAGTATAAACAGTATACCTGTAAATAAGAGATTTTGTTTTTGTGACAAGCTCTTTTGGATAGCCCAACAAGTCAAGAACTCTTGTTTTAAGTTCAACAGCAGTTGCTTCCTGCTTTCTTCCGTTGATTATTATATAGCCTGAATCCTGCCTTATATCATCGCCTTGTTTTTTTAATGCCCTTTTTATTATAACCTCATTATCTTCTATTGAGAATTCAAGCTCTACGGCTCCCTTTTTCTTTCCGTTTCTTAATAAAGAACCCCCGGGCAAGGCTCTCATTATACCAAATAAAGCAAATTCTATTGCAAAAAGAATAGTTGATTTTCCGCTTCCTATATCCCCGCTGAGCATAATAGAACCCATCGGAAACTCAACAACCTGTTTTGTATAGCTTCTTATATTCTCAAGCTTCACCCTTTTTATTATCATAAATAATTGGTATTCTTATAGCTTTTTATATTTAATTGAACTCAAGTCAATACTAAAAATAGAAAAGTATTTAAATAAGTTTTAACATTAATTACACAATAGTAACAAATAAATAATATGGAGATGAAAAATATGGATTCAAATAATAAAAAATTGAGTTTAGACAGTTTTTTTGAAGGCGAAGTAATAGATAAAAAAATAGGAAATAATTTTGTTCATATAAAGGTAGAGTCCGATGACAATTTTTTGCACCCCATAGATATTCAGACTAGAAATCCTATATATGTGAATAATACAATAAAACCAGGAACACATATCCTCTATTGTATTGAAGGAATATATGCTAAATCTGGAGAACAATATATAAAAGTATGTCCTGATTAATTTTATTTAGGTTAAATTTAAAAACATTTTATTCTTTTTTATTTTTATGAAGGGGGCATATTGTATTATTATTGAGGTTAAGAAGGATTCTATTATTAAGATTGGGGCTTTAGGCAGGATAAAGTTCAGGAAGGGATTATATTGTTATGTCGGCTCGGCTTTAAACAGCATTGAAAAAAGGATTGAAAGGCATTTAAGCAAGAACAAAAAATTGCATTGGCACATTGATTATCTTTTAAAAAATAAAAACACCGAGATTAAAAAAGTTTTTTACAAAGAATCAAATAAGAGAGAGGAATGCAGAATAACAGGGTTAGTCTCAAAAAATTCAATAAGCGAAATAGAAAAATTTGGCTGCTCTGACTGCAAATGCAAAAGCCATCTTTTTGTTTTAAAGAACTATAGTTTTATAGATAAAAAGTTTAAAGAATTTACACTTCAACCTTGATACATCTTTCGTCAATTCTGAACAAAATAGAACCAATAACAATTATCCCTCCCATAAAAATAAATGATAGTAGTAGATTACTATTTGCAATCTTTCCTATAACTAACCTCATAACTGCTAAATATAAACCGGAGATCATAGATATAACTGATAATACAGTTGCTCTGTTGTGACTTAGTATATGTGTATTCTGATATTGTGAAAACAATGGATTCCTTAAAAGGCTAAAACCGCTAAGTAAAATATACCAGACAAAGGACATTAAAGGCCCTATAAAAAATGCCATTGCCAGATAAATCAATCCTGGCAGGATTGTTGCAATAAAGATTGTTTTTTTCATTCCAAGGATTTCTTCAATCTTATAGGCATACTTAACTAGAAATGCTCCAAGAATCATTCCTAATGCAATTGCAACTCCAAAAAACTCATTTGGAACATCTGCAACCAGAAAATAAGGCTGGAAAAGAAAAATTATGATGTGGGTGAAAGGTATTGTAAACATAAAAAGGTAAATTATTCTTCTGAGTGATTTATTTTTAAGTATGTGGGTTGTTGATTCCTTGAATAACACAATGGCATTATCTTTTTTTACTTCTTTTTGATGCTTCTTTTCTTTTATAAAAAATGAGATAAAAAATGCAATTACTGCTCCAAATGTATAAAGCCACAACAAAAAAACAAAACTCTCTGGATTATGACTTCTTGCCATATAACCTCCGATTGTAACAGCAACCATTGTTCCAATTAACATATAAGAATTAATAGAGCCCCAAACTCTGCTCATTTGTTTTTCTATTCCCTTATCCTTTAATGAGTCATAAACCAATGCTTCTATTGAGCCAGAGCCAAAAGCAATTGCCATTCCAAAGATTATTTCTATCATTATGAACTCAATGTATGAAAATGCAAAAATAGTCCATATATTTCCAATTATATAAAATCCTATTAGGATTAGAATGCAGAATTTCCTCCCAATCCTGTCTGCAATAATTCCTGTAGGAATCTCAAAAAACATAACACTTATTATCAGCACTGCCTCAAGAGAAATTATCTGGAATGTGTTAAGACCCCTTGAAAAATAAAACAAGGTAATTATAGGCAAAAAGAAATATAATGATTTGAAAAAATAAATCAGTTTTAGCTTTGTTATATTATTAAATTCCATTTTTTAATGAAATTACTGTATTTTTACAAGCGAAGCAGCTCCTAATATAGCTGAGCCCTTTAACTTTCTTTTAACGATTCTTGGTTTTTTGTTGACAAAGCTCCTTTGATTAACAGTTTGTATCATGCTTTTTGAAAAGAATTCCCATGAATTTGATATTCCTCCGCCAATAACTATTACATCAGGATCAAACGCAGTTATTAAGTTGGTTATTGCAACACCAAGATAAAATCCTGTTTTGTCAAAAACCTTTATTGCTTCTTTATTTCCCTTTAATGCAAGTCTGTAAATATCCCTTGTGCTTTTAACATTAAGTTTTTTTGCAGTTCTCATTATTCCGTGCTTGCTTGCATACTGCTCAATACACCCAAAGTTGCCACAAATACATTTTATTCCATCATGCTTTATGCTCATGTGTCCAAGCTCTCCTGCATTAAAACGGCCGTGAAAAATCTTTTTATTAATCACAATCCCTCCACCTACACCTGTGCCTAAGGTTAAGCCAATGACAATATCATTGTTTTTTCCAGAACCATACAATGCTTCTCCTAAAACAAAGCAGTTTGCATCATTATCCAAAAAAACAGGAACTTTGAATTTTTTTTCAAGAAATTTTTTGATGTTAAAATTTTTAATAGGAAGATTTGTAAGCTTAATAACCTCTCCTTTTTTATAGTCAATAATCCCAGGAACACCTATGCCTATTCCCTTAATTGGTTTAACTTTAACTTTTTCTATTGCATTTATTATGCTTTTCAAGATATCCTTTTTTGTTGAAGAGTTTGTTTTAAATAAAACCCTTTTAACAATTTTTTTATCTTTTACAAGCCCTGCCTTTATATGAGTTCCTCCTAAATCAACACCAATAGTATATTGCATTTAAAATCCCCTTTTAATTCTTTCAGCAAAACCCTCTGAAAGAGGGTCTCTCTCATACTTCAGCGCAAGAAAGTAAGAAGTAAGCTGCCCTAGATATATTGATGAAAACAGCTTTGTAATAAAATACTCCCCTTTAATTACCATTTCTGTTACATTTATTCCAGTCTGCGTTATTTCGCGTTTTGCTTGATTCATTATGTTTTTTATTTTTGGATAGTCTGATTCATCCAATATCATAATAACATGATATCTTTCATTAATATTTTCATATCCTGCAATCTCATTGTAACTTGCCTCGTTGAAAACATTAAAAAATGCATGCATCTTTGTTGTTTTGTTTAAGTGATTTTTCCAGGCCATTGCAGCAGGAGACATTTTCTCTGAAGTATAAATTAAAGGCACTTTTTCAAAAAGACTATCTGCAAGAGTTTTTGCTCTTTCCTCAAAACCTGTTTTTTCAATTGCATTTATGGTTTTTTTTATTTCCTCTAGGGGATTATTTATAATACGTGAGTTATAAAGAACAGTCATCATGGGAAAAAGCATATATGGAAGAGCATTTCTTGTTTTTAATCCTTTAGGAACTATAATTTTTTGGGTCTTTGCAATTCCTGAAAGCTCTTCAAGTTTTCCTCCCGATGTTATCACTACTATGTTTAAATTTTTTCTTTGCGCTGTCCTGTATGCAGAGATAACCTCCTCTTGGTTTCCGGTGTAAGAAGCAATAAACACGAGAGTTTCTTTTTGAACATGATTAGGAATAAAATAATCTTTGTTTACCTCCACCTCAATTATATCTTTTAAATATTGTTTTAGAATCTCTCCTGCAACGGCATCGTCTCCAATAGCACAAACTATTATTTTTTTGACTTCATCTAAAACTTTTATATTCTTGGCAAAATTCAAGGAATCATCAATCTGCTCTGGAAGGCTTTTTATAATATTCAACATGTTTTCTTTCATTTTTCACCACTAATATGGTTTCTTCTTATTTCAAGGCTTATTTTTTTTGAATAATCAACCTCTGGCTGGTCAAAGGGATTTACATTATTTAAAATGCATAAATAAACAATTGCATAATGCCAGAAAGCAAGATATTCTCCTACAGTTTCTTCATTAACCTTGTTTAAATGTATAACTATATTGGGTATCTTGTTTCTTCTTGCATCCTTTAAAGTACCAATAAATTCAGCCTTAAGGGCATCTGAATAAGTGTTTTTTCCAAGCTCTTTTAAAATACTATTTCCTAGTTTTATATTTTCTAATTTTTTTGGAACATTAATTTTTTCTTTATTTTTTTCATTTTTATCTACAACAACAAAACATGCAACCATGTTTTTCTTTCCTCCGAAAAACCTTTGGTTAGTATGATGCTGCGACTCGGGGGCGAAGCACGCAAGCAATGTCTGCCCTTTTTGTTTTTTTCCAACTGACTCATGAATAAGTTGTGTTATTATAATGTCTGAGCCCATCAGCCTTGAAGAGTATATTGGCATAAATATTTCACTGTATCCCTTTCTGTCAAGCTTGTAAAGCATTGACGCGATTTTAATTGCATCATTTGGTTTTTTATTGGAATATTTTTGATAAGCTTTTTTTGCTCCTTGCCATAATTTTCTTATGTTTATTCCAGCGATTGCCGCAGGCAGCAATCCTGATGGCGTAAATCCTGAATACCTTCCTCCTATATTAGGATGCTCTATAAAATCAAATTTATAAGCTTCCTGAATTTTCTTTAAAGCAGAGTTCTCTTTCTCTGTTATAATAATTATATTTTTATAATCAATAAAATAAAGCAGTGATTCTATAACGCCGACAGTATTTCCTGATTTTGATATTGCTATTACAACAGTGTTATTTTTATTACATTTCTTTCTTATATCATAAAGAAAATCAGGCTCCATTGTTTTAACAATAAAAACATTTTTTTCTGTTTTTAACGCACTAATATAATAATCAAAAGAGTTAACGCTTCCGCCGTTTCCTATAACAACTATGTTCTTGTTTTTTGAATACTTCTTTGCTATTTTTTCTATTTCTGCGATATTTGGAGAGTAGGATGCAAAGCAGGGAGTTTTCATATTTAACTTTGATTTTAAAAGCCCTGCTCCAGAAAATAAACCATCAACCTCTATCATAAAAACAACTTAATAAAAATGGTATTTAAATCTTGTGTTTATAGCTATTCTTGTACTGAAAAATTTTTAAAGGGAAACTTTTTTAAACAAACTTGAATTTCTGCTTCTTATGGATGTGGGCAGTAGCTTGCCTGAACTAAAACAAATTAATGGAGGCTAAAATGAGTTTATATAAATATGTGAGAAATATCTGGAAGAGTCCGAAAAGAAACCTTAAGGAAATATGGTCAAAACGCCTTATTGAATGGAGAAAACAGCCTGTAACAGTAAGGATTGAGAGGCCTACAAGGATTGATTCTGCGCGCTCTCTTGGCTATAAGGCAAAACAAGGCTATGTTATTGTAAGACAGAGGCTTATCAGGGGCGGAAGAAAAAGACCTGACATAAAAAAAGGAAGAAGGCCAAAACATAATACACAAAGGAAAATTCTTTCAAAAACCTATCAACAGATAGCAGAAGAAAGGGCAAATAAAAAATTCAAGAATTGCGAGGTTCTTAACTCTTATTATGTTGGAAAAGACGGAAAATTTGTCTGGTATGAGGTAATATTGGTGGATAGAGAGCACCCTTCTGTAAAAGCTGATAAGAGAATAAGCTGGATAAATGAGAAAAAGCATACAGGCAGAACTTTCAGGGGATTGACATCGTCAGGAAAGATTTCAAGAGGTCTTAAAAACAAAGGAAAAGGCGCTGAAAAGACAAGAAGGGAGCCTTTCCCAAAGAAAAGAAAAGTTTAATCCGAAAGATTTATAAGTTTTAATTTTTTATATATTAAGATGCTTAAACTAAGATGCAAGGAGTGCAACTATCGTTTCACTTCAAAAAAGAGCGTGATGCCCAAAATATGCCCTTTTTGTGGTAAAGAAAACACATTGGAAAAAGTTAAACCAATGCAGCAGATAATTGATGAAGTAATTGATGATATGGAATCATGATTTATCCAGCAGTTTAATATGTTCTGGACTTGTAAAAAAATTTTCTTTTTTTAAATCTTCAATAATAAAGATTTCTTGTTTATCTTCAATCTTTAATTCACTTAAACTTTCATGAAAGTTTTCAACATCTTTCATATCCCTAAAAACAGCTTCAACAAAAAAATCAAAAAAACCATTTATTCTTAAAACAGAGTTAATATTTTTGTTTTTTAATAAAAACTCTTTTAGGTTTTTTTTGTTTTTTGACTTAAGTAGAAAATTGATTTTCAATCCAAAGCCGATTTTACTGAATTCAAGCAAGGGAGAATATCTTGATATTGTGTTTTTTTCAAGCTTGTTTACCTTTTCAAAAACAGTTGAAATAGGGATCTCAGTTTCACGACTTATCACTGCAAGGCTTTTTCTAGAGTTTTCCCTTAAATGGGTTAAGATTAAAAGTTCTCTTTTTGTAAGCATTGGCTCACCAAAACTTGATAATAAAACAAGGTTTATATGGGTTTGCTAAAAAAAATGACTGAATTTTCGCTAAATCCGAAAAATATTCAGTTTATTATCTCAAGGACATTTGGATTGTCCATAAATGACTCTCTTTTTATGTCATCCACAATATAATGCACTTGCTTGTCAACTATGCTGAACCTCTGCTCCAAGATTTCAATGAAATCTTCCATGTCTTTTATATGCTTAAAAATAACATCAACCATAAAGTCAAAGCCGTTGTTTACCTTAAACAAAGAATTTATGTTATGGTGTTTCATTAAATAATCTTTTAGCTCATCTCTTTTTTCCCTTTTAACCTTCAGCATAAGGTTTGCTCTTGTGTTAAAGCCAATCTTTGAAAAATCCAGAAGACTCGTATACTTTATTATCAAGTTATTTTCATTTGTTTTTATCTTGTCATATATTGTAGAAACAGGAATATGGGTCTTTTTGCTTAATCTTGTTAAGGTTTCCCTTGCATTCTGCCTTAGATAAGAAACAACTATCAAATCTTTTTTTTCAATCATTTTTAACCTCCTGTTTTTGTTATACATGAATATATTCAGAGGTTTACTGAAATATAAAGGTTTTTTACAAAGAAAATTTGAATGTTTCAGAAAAAACCTGAAACATTTAAAAATATTGCAATTACAACAAATCTTTTCCTGAAACAGAAACTTTTATATATTTGTTAGTATTATAAAGTAGTTATGAAACCAACTGAATATGAGTTGCTTTTATTTTTCAAAAAAAATCCTGAAAAGGAATTCTCAACAACTGAAATATTGTCAGGTATTTTTACAGAGAAGCATCAGAATATAAAAAATATCCTCAATGACCAATTTTCAAGCAAGGAAAATATTAACAATGCAAAAAGAGAAAAAGGCCAACTCCATAGAAAATTATTGTACTATCTAAACAACCTTGTTGAGGATGAGATAATAAAGATAGTGAAACAAGGCAATAAAGGCGAAAAGTATTTTGCTCTTGCGCTTGATGAAAATGAAGAGCTGATAATAAACAAGTCAAAAAGAAAGATAATAATATCAAAGCCAAGTATACCTGCAATGCCAATTGACGGTTATGAGCAAAAGAATGTTGCATCAAAGTTTGAGCAGGCAACCTGGGTTGACCGCCTTAATTCTATAATCATTGAAACACCAAAATTCAAAACAATAAATGAGCTTTATAACACAATAAACAAATGCTTTTCAAATGTAAATGATGTTATTGGTTTGAATGACTTTGAGCATTTAATAAAAAAAAGTGATATAAAAGAGCTCATGCCTGTAATAAGAAGGATAAATTCTGACTGTGTTGATTACGGCAAGAGAATAAGCTTTATAATCAACATAAAAAACATAAACAAGGAAAATGAAAAGATAATCTGTGAATTTATAAATGATTATTGTGAGATGAATTCAGATGGCCTTAATATAATTTTTAATATGGGAAGCAAGGAAATACAGGAGAAAAGCAGTGTTATTGAATTGATATCAAGCAGATTCATATCATCAAGAAAACGAATGAATATCAAGAACAGTGACATATGTGAAGCCCCATACATCCTTGGAAGGGCAGGCCCATACAGTTTAAACGAAGAAGAGTGGCTTTTATATAATAGGGATTTTCAGAAAGAAAGCTATGGGCTTGCATGCTCTCAATCAACTATATGTGTTGATGTTGAAAAATTCTTTATTGAGTATAAAAACATTTCAAATTTCAGGATTTTCATCAAAAACATTGTTAAATCCCTTCTTTCAACAAACTCTCTGCAAAGAAGAAGATCAGATGAATACTTCAGAGAGATACTAAAGATTGCCTTTCCAAACCTTATGCAGTTCTTTGCATTCAGCAGAAATTATATAAGATTTTGGAACTATGGATGGAAAAATCCCAACATCAACCAAAATTATGTTATAGACCTCATAAAAAGCACTAAAGAAGAGGTTGACAACTTCTGCGTTTCAGAAGAAACAATATACAAGTCATGCGGAATGCCAACCCGGTTTAAGGTCGCTTTTTCATGCCTTTTCAAGAAAGCAAATGAAAGCTTTAGTGAAAGGCAGTTTAACAGGATAGAGGTAAGGAAGCTTGAAGACTTATACTCAAAAGAAATGAAAGAGCTGCTTTCTGTTAAAGAAGAGATTTTCAACGCATTTGACGGAGGAGATATAGCAAGGTTTTACAGGGTTGGAAAGCTTGACCCAAAAGATTCTCCAAGAGAGTTCAATATTATATTGAAAACATACAAGATTCCTTTTTTTTCATATGATTTTCACGGAATAAATGAGGCAGACTTAAAGCTAACAAGCTTTATAAGGTGAATTAAATGAAGATAAGCTCTGAAACAACAATAGGCGCATGGAAATCAAGCCTGATACATATATTAAAACAAGGAGTTGATTTTGTTGATGAAAACAACAGGGTTTGCAGAGAGGAGCTTAATTTTCTTATAGAGGTTGAAAACCCTGAAAAGGACATAAATAAGCCGGTTGAATCGCTTTACCGCTTTAAAAAATGGGTGTATCCTTCTATAGAAGAGCTTGCTGAAGTCATAATGTCAAGAAAGACTGTTCATGCATACTCTTATTCATACGGCCCCAGGCTTTTTAATTTTCGCGGCAAAATAAACCAGGTAGATGATTTTTTGATTCCTCTTATGAAAAAAAACAGCTTTTCAAGAAGAGGTATTGTTACAATATGGGACCCTGAACAGGACTCAAACGCCTATAAAAGAGAGATTCCTGCCTTGATAAGTATTGATTTCAAGATGAGAAATAAAAAGCTTAATGCAACAGCTGTTGTAAGAAGCAATGACCTATTTTTTGGATGGCCCGCAAACATTTATCAAATATTTGTATTGCAGGAGTATATTGCAAAAAAGCTTGACTGCAAAATAGGCTCTCTGGCAACTTTTTCAAACAGCGCGCATATCTTTAAAGACCAATTTGAGGATATAAGAAAAATTATCGGAGAATAGCTTAATTAACCATTTTATATTAAAATAACCAAAAATTAATAAATGACAAACAAAAACATGTTTTTATGGAATTATTCAAAAAAGAGATAGAAAAAGCACTAAAGCCTCATGTAAAAGACGAAATAGCACTTGAGATTCCGCCTGATTCCAAGATGGGAGATTACGCCTTTCCATGTTTTGGCCTTGCAAAAGAGCTAAAAAAGAGCCCTTCAGAGATTGCAAAGGAATTGGCTTTAAAGGTAAAATCAAACAAATACATAAAAGAAGTAAGGAATGTTGGTCCTTATGTGAATTTCTTTGTTAACAATGATATTCTTAATGAAACAGTCCTAAATGAAATATTAAAACAAAAAGAAAAATATGGCTCCTGGCCAAACAAAAACAAGAAAGTTGTTATTGAATTTCCTTCTCCAAACACAAACAAGCCCTTGCATTTAGGGCACGCAAGAAACATGCTTATTGGAGAAAGCCTGTCAAGAATTCTTGAATTTAATGGATACGATGTTTATAGGGTTAATTTAAATAATGATCGCGGAGTCCATATATGCAAGTCAATGCTGGCTTATAAAAAATGGGGAGATGCAAAAACACCTGAATCAGAAAACAAAAAGCCAGACCATTTTGTAGGCGATTTTTATGTTCTTTACAGCAAAAAGGCAAAGGAAAATCCTGATTTAGATAAAGAAGCACAGGAAATGCTGAAAAAATGGGAGAACAATGATAAGGAGACAGTTGAACTCTGGAAAAAGATGAACAACTGGGCAGTAAAAGGATTCAATGAAACTTACAATGTATTTGGAATAAAGCATGATAAAACATACAATGAAAGCGAGCATTATGACAAAGCAAAAAAGATTGTTATTGAAAATTTGAAAAAAGGAATTTTCAAAAAAGACGAAGAAGGAAATATTTATGCTGACCTTGAAAAATATAACCTACCGAATAAAATACTCTTAAGAGCAGACGGCACAAGCGTTTACATAACACAGGATATCATGCTTGCGAAGATAAAATACAATGATTTCAAGATGGATAAATCAATTTTTGTTGTTGGCTCAGAGCAGAAGCTTCACTTTAAACAATTGTTTAAGATTCTTGAGATGATTGGATTTAAAAATTATGATGGATGTTACCATTTAGCCTATGGTATGATTGCTCTTCCTGAGGGAAAGATGAAGTCAAGGGAAGGAACTGTTGTTGACGCAGATGATATAGTTAATGATATGATAAGCCTTGCAAAAAAAGAGATTGAAGAAAGGCATGAACTTGATAAACAAGAGATTGAAGAAAGAGCAAAAACAATCGGGCTTGGCGCATTAAACTTTTTTATTTTGAAATATGATGCGCTAAAGGATTTTATTTTTAATCCAAAGGAGTCAATATCATTTGAGGGTGAGACAGGCCCTTACATACAGTATGCTCATGCAAGGATATGCAGCATATTAAGAAAAGCAGGAAAACAAACAAGGGATATAGACCTTTCTTTATTAAAAGAAAAAGAGGAAAAAGAGATTATAAAGGCATTAGGCAGTTTTCCTGATGTTATTGATAGTGCAGCTTCTGGATATAAGCCCTCTTTAATTACAAGATACCTTCTTGATTTAGCCCAATTGTTTAATGAATTCTATCATAAGCACCAAATTCTTAAGGCAGATGAAGAAACAAGGGATGCAAGGATTATTTTAATAAAATCAGTAAAACAGGTTATTGGGAATGGCCTTAATCTTCTTGGAATAAATGCTCCTGAAAAGATGTAGCATCGTAAATTATAAATATAAGTTTTAATTATTGATTTTTTTAACTATGGAAAAGATAGTGTTGACTCCTAAAGAAACTAGGCTTCTCATCCCGCATTGGTATGAACTCGATGATAAAAAACTAAAAAATTTAAGTTTTGTTAAAACAAGAAAAAGCAATTTTCTAAGCAAGGAAAACTATAGGGTTATGTCAACCACTGGGATATTAATAACTCCAATTGAAATAAAAGGCAGGGATTTCTTTTATATTCTTAATGGGAAACACAGGGCCTTTAAGTCTGCTGAATCTAAACTAAACCTTGAGGCTTATATTGTTTCTGATGAGCATGATATATTGTATCACACTCCGAAAAAAAGCTTTGGTAATGATGATCCAAATGAATTGCCTTATATTGATTCTGTTTATATTAATAATTATGAAAATCTAGACTTTCCAAACGGGCTTAAGAGCGTTCTTATCGCTTATATGAATATGGAAAAATTGGTGAATAGGTGCATTGAAAACAAGATATGTTTCATAAAAGATTTTTTCAAAAATACCGATAAATTTATATATTAGTTACTACTATATAATAATAAAATTAAAACAAATTGAAAATTTTTGGTAAAACAGAAAAAGGTGATTGCTATGATAAATTCATTCAAAAGGAGGCAAAAGATAATAAGCAAAGAGAAAGAAGTAGAAAGAAATCATGAAAAGAATGTAAGAAATAAACTTAAGGAAAAATATGAAGACTATTTTATGGACAATGCACTAGAACTTTATAAGATAAATATTAATTTTATACCAACACCAAGAAAATCAAAAAAACTGAACTTAGTTGAGCCAATTTCAGGTCTGCCTAATTTAGAATTTATTCCTTACCTTTATGTATGTTCTAAGAATATTTTTGATGGTAGAAAAATAAAAAATAAGGAAAAAGAAGCGATAATTCCAAAAACTTTAATTGAGTCCATCATATATCCCTACTATAAAACAATAGGAGGAGATTTCAAAGAAGTTAACATTAAGGAAGGTGATGAACCGTTTAAATATTTTCTCGAAGATAATAATGGGTTTAATATGTATATAAAGCTTCATAAAAAGAAGGAAAATGAAATATTCTGGAAAAGGGAAGAAACAGAGGGCGTAGTAAGATACAGGAAAAATAAAGAAATATATGACGAGGTACTTTTCAATACTTACATAAAACAACTTAACAGAGAGATTAAACTCTTTAAAAAGAAATGTAATGAAGAAGATATACCATCACTTGAAACAAAAGTAGAGCCACCAGAAAATATTGAGTTTTGCATGACAAAAAAAGGTTCTTTGTGTGGATTGGTTTTTCAGGTAAAAAATATTGATGGAACATATAATCCTGTTTTGTATAGATATGTTCAGGAAAATTCCAACTTAGAAAGTATTGACAAAAAAATCCAGCCATTTTTAGAAAAATCAATATATGCAGCAAGCATCCATCCATCCATGCTTAATAAAATACCTTTAGTGAATGATAATTTTGATGAAAGATATTTTGAAATATTCAAAAATAGGTTTAATAGAATAGTAGAAAATTACCAACAAGAAGGATTAATATGAAAAAAATATATTAAATGATTTGAATAATACATTCCGAAGAATGTTTAATAAAAATCTTTTCCCATAACTATGATGAGTGAATTTACCAGATGATTATCGCAATCATTATCAGTATTAATCCAATCATTATGGATGCATAGGCCGCTAACTCATCCGAAGGAATCTTTGAAAATGTTTTTGTTATGCTTTGATTCTCTTTTTTAGATGCATTTGAACTTCCAGATATTCCTCTCATCAAGGTTGATTGTTGACTTGTTGTAGGCCTTGTAGGAAAAGATGAAGATGGCCTGCTGAAGCTTGGCTGCGGCCTCATAACATTTCTTTGGTTTGGCATCATGGGCCTTTGTTGATTGCTTTGCTGGTAGAAATTTGGTTTATTTTCTTTTTTTGAGCCTTTCTCAAAAACAGGATATATTTTTTTTCCAACCTTGATTTTCATTTAAACACCTTCTTTTTATAAATTATTTTTCTGATGTTTATAAAATTTTCTTTTTTAATTAAAAAATCTTCACAACCAATTCCAGAACCAATTCCTGTT
>JAGYOA010000024.1 GCA_018399355.1 Candidatus Woesearchaeota archaeon
TCATCTTGAGGGTTTGTAATAGGTAAATTAACTTAATAAACCTTTTCCAAAAACCTTTTAAATACATTTTTATTAATTCTTCTTATACGGCTGTGGTCTAGCGGTATGATACGACCCTCCCAAGGTCGTTGCCCGGGTTCAAACCAAATGGTTACGCTCATTTGATACGCAAGGGCGGGCATTGAATTAAAAATTCAAGCCCACCGAGCTCGCTACGCTCGCAATCATTTGTGAAAGTCCCGGCAGCCGTATTTTAAGTTAAAGAGGTGTGAACATGATAATCAGATTTTGGATTGTTGCAATCGCAGGGCTTATTGCCTGCATAATAACCACAATAGGAATATACACAATAAACCATTTTTCAGAATGGGGAAAAAGGAATATGGTTTACTTTACCTCTTTTGCGGCAGGAGTTTTAATTTCTGTTTCATTTATGCATATTATTCCTGAGTCAATTGAAATGAATAAAAATGCCCCTATTTTTCTATTAGTTGGATTTTTCTCTCTTTACCTGATAAACAGGTTTTTGAAGGTTTTTGTATGCCACGGCGGAAAATGTGATGAAAGGGCCTTTGGTATAATTCCAGCTTTAGGCATAGGCTTTCATTCTTTTGTTGACGGGATAATTTATTCAATAACATTCAGTGTAAGTGTTCTTACTGGAGGCCTTGCTGCATTAGGAATGATTCTTCATGAATTTCCAGAGGGAATTGTTACTTATTTACTATTGGTTAAAGCTGGATTCAGTAAAAGGAAGTCCTCATTTTATGCCTTCCTTGCAGCTGCCTTAACAACACCATTAGGTGTATTTGTTTCATGGCCTTTTATAAGCAAGCTTAAAGGTCCAGCCTTAGGAGTATTGCTATCATTATCAGCAGGAGCACTTATTTATGTTGGGGCAACCCATTTGCTTCCAGAGATTGAGAAAGAAAGCAAAAAATATTCTTTGTTTGCATTGGCAGCTGGAATATTGGTTGCAGTTATAATCATGCTTTCCCACGGATAAAATGAAAGAGGATATAAACAGAGAGGATGTTCTGAAACTAGGCGGTTTAAGAAACAAAAGAATATTAGATGTAGGAATAGGAGAGCTTGCTGTTATCGCTGCAAATGATTTTAATTGTTATGTTACAACTATTGATTTAATTCAGGAAAAACTAGATGAACAAAAAAAGGATTTAATTGGGAACAAAATTGAAAACAAGATAAAACTTGAGATAGGGGACGCAACAAAACTTAAATACAAAAACAATGAGTTTGATGCTTCTGTAAGTTATGGAACCTTGCACCATATTCCATTAAACAAAAGAGAGGATTTTATTTCAGAGTTATGCAGGGTTTCAAAAGAAAAAGTTATAATAGCTGAATTTACAGAAAAAGGATTTCCACACAGATATGAATATGAAAAGGTTGACCTTGTATGGCTTGAAAAAGAACTTGAAAAGTATGGACATGTTAAAGAGTATGAAAGCATCAATAAAAATGTTTATGTATGCAATGTTAAATAAATACTTCGGCCCAAACCGAAACTAAACTAAATATTTAAAAGCAATAAAGGTATTATGCTTTATGGAGGTAATCAAAATGAAGATAAGCATGATTTTAGGAATATTTTTGGCATGTGCACTAGTTATTGTTGCAGGATGCCAGGAAAAACAAGAGCAGACAATAAATGTTCAGGGAAATTCTGAGCTGAAGTTTGAGCCGGATAAGGCAGAAATTTGGGTAGGTGTTTCAATAGTTAATGAAACAGCAGAAAACGCCCAAAATGAAGTGAGCAGAATAATGAACGCAATTGTTGACGGCCTTAGATACAAAGGCATAGCTGATAAAAACATGGAAACAGAGCAGATAAGTATCTATGAGGAAAGAATATGGAATCAGGAAGAAGGCTCTAAATTAGTAGGATGGAGAGCAAGCCAGACTTTAAAAGTAAGCACAGATGATATGACTAAGATAGGAAGTATAGTGGATGTTGCTGTAAGCAACGGCGCAAACCAGATACACAGCGTAAACTTCGGTCTTACAGAGGAGTCTGAAAAGGAATATAAAAAACAGGCATTAGCAGATGCTGCAAAGAATGCAAAAGAGAAGGCAGAAACATTGGCAGAAAGCATGGGATTTGAGCTTGGAAATATAAAAAAAGTTTCAGAAAGCAATTTTAACTATAGGCCTTATAGCTATGCTATGGATATGGATATAGCAGCTGGTGGTAAAGCAGTTGAAGAAGTAAGGGCAATTGTTCCACCCTCTAATGTTGATGTGACTGCTTATGTAAATGCCATTTACTATATAAAATAATTTTTTTAATCTTTATTTTTTGCAATATAAATCTTTAAATAAAATCTAATTCTATAATTTTTGATGGAAAATTCAAAATCAGGGATTTCTGCTGAAAAACTGTTTAAAGAGGGCCTGGGCATAACCTATGATGATTTTACAATTCTTGACACAATTTTTACTGATATAGACAGAGAAGAAATGAATCTTGAAACAACATTGGGCAAGGATGTTGTTCTTAAGACACCGATAATAGCTTCACCCATGGACACAGTAACAAATGATGAAATGTGCATCGCAATAGCTCTTCAGGGAGGGATTGGATGCATTCATTATAATTTTAAGAATCCTGATGGCTCATTAGACATTGATAAGCAGGCAGAGATAGTAAAACAAGTAAAAAGATTTGAAAACGGCTTTATAGAAAACCCTGTGACTGTTTCTCCAGAACACAAAATATATGAAACAATAAAGATAGGAGAAGAACATAAGGTTGGAAAATCAGCAATAGATACTTTTCCTGTTACTGAAAATGGAGAACCACATGGAAAGGTTGTTGGAATTTTAAGAAAACAGGATTACTCAAGGACAAAACATACAAATCTTATGGTTAAGGAAAGGATGATTCCTCTTGAGAAATTAATAATGGCAGAGTGGCCAATAACTCTTGATGAGGCTAATGATATGCTCTGGGGAAATCATATCCTTTCATTGCCGGTAGTTGAAAAAAATGGCAGTTTAAAATACCTTGTTACAAGGAGTGACCTAGATAAAAATGAAGAATATCCTCTTTCAACCAAAGATGAAAAAAAACGACTAAGGGTTTTGTTTGCTGTTGAGACAAGGCCTGAAATTGCATATGAAAGACTGGAAAAATGCTTTAACGCAGGGGCAGACGGTTGTATTATAGACACAAGCCAGGGCTATACAATGTATGAAAGAGATATGGCAGAATACATCAAGAAAAAATATTCAGATAAATTGATTATAGGAGGGAATATTTCAACTAAAGAAGCATGCAAAACGCTTGAAAAATTGGGCTTTGATGCATACAGATGCGGACAGGGCTCTGGATCAATATGCACAACAGCCGGCGCAATAGGAATATCAAGGGCAGGAGCTTCAGCAGTTTATCAATCCACAAAACAAGCCAAAAACATGAAAACAATAGCAGATGGCGGAATAAAACAGGTTGGAGATATAGTCAAGGCCTTAGCAATTGGAGCTGATGCAGTTATGCTTGGAAACATGCTTGCAGGAACTTCTGAAAGCCCAGGGGATATGATTATTGACCCTCAATCCGGACTTCCTGTAAAAATTTACAGAGGGATGGGTTCAAAAGAGGCAAATACTGGTGGAATAAGAGGATACTCAAAACTTCCACAGGGAATTTCAGGACAAGTGAGATACAAGGGTTCAATACATGAATGGGTTCCTTTAATAAGGGACGGAATTATGTCTGGATTTCATGTCTTGAACTGCAAAAATATAGAGGATATTCAACAGAAGATGTATTCAGGCGAAATAAGATTTGAAAAAAGAACAAACAGTTCAGTTACAGAAAGCAACCCTCATAACATAGTTTGAAAAAGGTTAATATGAAAAGAAGAATAGGCACTGTCGCAATAGGAATAAGGGCTCCAATGATAAAAAAAGGAGACAACCTTGTGGATATAGTTGCTGATTCTGTTATTGAAGCGCAAGGCAAAAATTCATTTAAATTAAAAGACAAGGATGTTATTGGCATAACTGAATCAGTGGTTGCAAAAGCGCAGGGCAACTATGTAACTGTTGACGAAGTTGCCGATGAAATAAAAAGCAAGTTTCATGGAGAGGTAGGAGTTGTTTTTCCGATATTGAGCAGAAACAGGTTTTCACTTATACTAAAGGCAATAGCAAGAGGATCAAAGAATGTAAGCATGCTTTTGAAATACCCAGAAGATGAAGTTGGAAATCCTATTATGGACAAAGAGAAACTTTATGCATTAAACATAAATCCTTTTAGTAATTCATTAAATGAAGACTATTACTTAAACCATTTTATTGATTTCAAGCACCCTAATACAGGAATTAATTACATTGATTTCTATAGAAAAACAGTTGAAAATGAAGACTCCGGGTTTTCTGTTTTGCTTTCAAATAATCCTGCAGACATTCTTGATTTAACATACAAAACTCTTGCAGCAGACATACACACAAGAGAGCAAACAAAGAGGATACTGAGAAATTCAGGAGCAGAAATAGTTTATGGTTTGGATGATTTATGCAGCAGTCCTTCTGAAGACAAGGGTTATAATGAAAAATACGGCCTTCTTGGCTCAAACAAAATGAGTGAAGAAGACTTAAAGCTTTTTCCAAGGGAAAAAGATGAAAATGGAAAAGTTTATGTTAATGAAATTCAAAAAAAGATAAAAGAAAAAACAGGAAAGAATGTTGAGGTAATGATATACGGTGATGGCGCTTTCAAGGACCCAAATGGAATATGGGAGCTTGCTGACCCTGTTGTTTCTCCTAGTTTTACCTCTGGACTAAGAGGTTCTCCAAATGAGCTTAAGCTAAAGTATATTTTAGATAATGAATTTAAGGGACTAATTGGAAAAGAATGTGAGGAAGCAATAAAAAACCGCATAAGACTAAAAGATAATAACCTTATCAGCAGAATGGAGTCACAGGGAACAACCCCCAGAAAGTATGTTGATTTATTGGGTAGTTTGTGTGACCTTGTAACAGGAAGCGGAGACAAGGCCACCCCTATAGTTTTAATTCAGGGATATTTTGACAACTATTCATGTGAGTAAGAGGGAAAAATGAAATCAATTGATGAAAGAATAGAAAATATAAAAAAAGAAGTTGGCGATGAAATTGCAATAAACGCTTTGTCAGGAGGGGTTGATTCTTCTGTTGTGACATTTCTTGGCAAGCTTGCTCTTGGAGATAAACTGAAAACATATTTTATTGACACAGGTTTTATGAGGGAGAATGAGCCGAAGGATGTAATAAAAACATTTAAAAAAATAGGCATAGAAGTAGAACTTTACGATACCAATGATGAGTTTTTTGATGCTGTTAGATTCATAAAAGATGGAGAGGACAAAAGAAAGGTTTTTTCCAATAAATTCTATGATATTTTCAGCAGGATAATCAAGGAAAACAATGCAAAATATCTCTTGCAGGGAACTATCAAGGCAGACAAAATCATGTTTGATAAGGGCCAAAGCCAGCATAATATAAAAACCAAATCAGATTATGCCAAACTTGGAATAGAGAGGGTAATTGAACCTCTTTCTGATTTGTACAAAGGGCAGGTGAGAGAACTTGCAATAGACCTAAATCTTCCAGATGAATTTTACAACAGGCCGCCTTTTCCTGGTCCAGGATTGCTGATAAGGATTCTTGGGGAAGTAACAAGGGAAAAAATAGGCATTGTAAGAAAAGCACAGAAGATTGTTGAAGAAGAATTAAATGATTATAATCCATCACAATGCCTGGCATGTCTTGCAAATGATACGGCAACAGGAATGATTGGGAAAAAATCACCTGGAAAATATATGGTATTTGTAAGGGCAGTGAATACAGACAACTTTATGAAAGCCGATATTCTCCTTCCAAGGAAAAAAACTATTGAAAAGCTTTCAAAAAGAATTACAGGAGAAATACCAAATGTCGCGAGAGTTTTGTATGAAATTACAGGAAAGCCGCCCGGAACAATAGAATACATTTAATCAGATTCTTTTCATTATTTCTTTTTCACTGGTTTTTTCAACAGTGTCAAACATGCTTTTGAGGCCCTGCTTAAAAGAATCATCATCGCATATCTTGTTATGGATATAAGGTGAGATAAACCACTTTGTTTCAAGCTCTGAGTATGGATTTATAAAGAAAAATGTAAGATTCTCAAACTTTACCAGTTTTTTCCAGTTGTCTATTAAAAAATTAAAGTTTTCCTTGGAGTTAAGGGTTATTACACTGGTTATTTTAGTATCTAATTCCTGAATTAGAGATTCTTCAAGAGAGGGTTTTAAAACAAAAAGCTGCTCTTTGTCTTTGTACTTTACGGTTAAGCTATTTCCATTATCATTTATTTCAATCAATGTTCTGAGCATTATATCCCTGTGCTTAATATAATTAACAGCCCATTCCTTAATAACATTAACAACCTCTTTTTCTGCCATAATAAACAAATATGTTAAACTTTTAGTTTATATTCTTTTTGGAAAAATCAGAAAATTTAAATATTAAGATAGCAAAGATAAAAGTATGGAAACAGTAGATATTTTTATGCTGTTGCTTAAGGTTTTCTTTTTAGTGGTATTTGTCTTGTTCTGGGTTTTGCTTTATAAGGCATCAAAAGCCAATGCAATAAAGGGCCACAAAGACAAACTGATATTGATATTTCTTTTTATATTCACAGGGATAATAGGGGCGGTGATATTCCTTACTTACCGTTTAAAAAAACAAAGAGATTCTGAAAAATAAGTTTTATGAGAATATTAAAAACTATAAATTTTTATATTAAGGTTTATTGCTTTTTAATATGAAATTCGCTCACATGGCCGACTGCCACATAGGATCATGGAATGATGCAAAGCTTAGGGATGCAAATGCAAAGGCTTTTCTAAAGGCAGTTGATATATGCATTGAAAAACAGGTTGATTTTGTTTTAATAGCCGGTGATTTATTTAACACAGCACTGCCAAACATAGATTCATTAAAAATGGTTGTGATAGAACTCAAAAAGCTTAATGATAATAATATTAAGATTTACACAATTCCCGGCTCCCATGACTTTTCACCAAGCGGAAAAACAATAATGGATGTTCTTGAAAACGCAGGGCTTATAACAAATGTGATGAAGGGAAAACAAATAGATGAAAAACTGAATCTTGAGTTTACTGTAGATGAAAAAACAAATGCAAAGATAACTGGTATTTACGGAAGAAAGGGAATGCTTGATAAAAGCCAATATGGTTCATTGGTGAGAAAATCAATAGAAGAGGAAGATGGATTTAAGATATTTATGTTTCACACCGCATTGACAGAATTCAAGCCGGAAGAGCTGGAACCAATGGATTCACAATCTGTTTCAATACTGCCAAAGAATTTTGATTATTATGCAGGAGGCCATGTTCACTATATCTTCACCAAAAAAGAAGAGGGATACGGCACAATATCTTATCCTGGGCCTTTATTCCCCAATAATTTTAGTGAGATAGAGAAGATTGAGAATGGAGGATTTTATATTGTTGAGAAAATTCAGGATGAATTAAGACTGGAATATCAGCCAATTATTATCTACAATGTTTTTTCATTGAAAATTGATTGTGATAAAAAAACACCTGAGCAGATTAAAACAATAATACAGGAAAAAATAGAGGGCAAGGAGTTCATAAACACAATAGTTGCATTAAGACTTTTTGGCACTCTTGATTCAGGAAAATGTTTTGATATAAATTTAAAGAGCCTCTTAGACAAAATTTATGACCAGGGCGCTCATTTTGTTATGAAAAATACTTCTGCTCTTAAAACAAAGGAAATGGATGAGATAGAGGTAAGCAACAAATCAGTTGAAGAAACAGAGAAGATTCTTATAGAGGATAGCATTGGCAAGATCAAAGTGGAAAACCTTAATGATGAGAAATCCCTTATAGAAAATCTTATGAATATTCTAAGCATGGAGAAAGAAGACGGTGAAAAGGTTGCTGATTATCAAAAAAGAATAAAGGATCAACTCAATAAGGTTGTTGATTTTGGTTAGTTTTATATTGCTCTTGTTTTTTGTTTAATGCTTTGATTTCAACTGCCTTTTCTACCCTTAATATATGTTCTAAATTAGCTAATTCTTGGACTTTTTCAGTGATATAATCCCCTTTTTTTTCAATATATTCTGGAATGTAAAGCTTAAGACAGTAAGTGTCTATTAATTCAATTTCCCTTTTTATCTCAAAGCCCATTTCTTTTATTTTGCTGGTTAGCTGGTCATCATTAAAAAAGTTTTTTTCAACCTTTGCATTATAGGTATTTTCAATTGAATTTTCAAGATTTTTGTTTTCTTGCATTTTAGTAGAGTATCCTCCATGCTGTTTTTGCGACATTTTTTATTGTTGATTTATAGCTTTTAATGTTTTTTAATCTTTGTATTCTTCCTTTTAAAGAAAAGTTGTCCACCATGATGTCTGTTCTTAAAAGCCCTGAGCCAAACACCCACCTGTAATCATACTCTCCGTTGTATGGGATCTTTTCAGCAGCTTCATGCATTATCTCCTCGGCAAGGTTTGGCTTGTTGGATTTTGCCATTAAGAGACCAAGCCCTCCTGCAACATGAGGCGTTGCCATGGATGTTCCGCTTAAAACAGTGTATCCTCCTCCTAGAAGAGAAGAGTATATTCCTACTCCTGGTGCAGAAATATCATTTGTTTCCCATATTGTGCTGAAATAGGCATGTTTTTTCTCTGAGTCAACGGCTGCAACTGCTATCACATAATCTCCAAATGCTGCGGGATATTCTGCATCAACACCTCCAGTGTTTCCTGCAGCAGCAACAAGAAGCAATCCGTTTTGCGATGCTATTCTGCATATTTCTTCGAGGGCAGATGATGCGCCTGGGCCGCCAAGGCTCATGTTTGCAACATGCATATTATTTGTTACTGCCCATTCTATTGCTGCTGCAACATCTGCATCAGTCCCAGAACCGTACTCATTAAGAACCCTTAATGAATAAAGCGTTGCGTCAGGAGCTACTCCACAGCTTTTTCCTGCAGCAGTTCCTGCTACGTGCGTTCCGTGGCCTTCCTTATCCATAGGGTTATTGCTGTTTTCTACAAAATCATAGCCTTTGTTATATGTGAAATTTTTTCTTAGCTCATCATGATTGTAATCAACGCCTGTATCAATTATTGCAATCTTTGCATTATTTCCTCTTGAATTTGAATGTGCTTTATATGCGCCTATCATTTCAAGGTTCCACAAATCACTTTTTGTGTTTCTGTAAGTTCCGGATATAATCTTTGTTGGAATTGCGGAAAACTTTCCTGACAAATCAACAGATTTTGCAGCATTTAAACTATATCTAAAGCTTTTTTCAAAAATTCTACTGGTTTGTTTTCTGTTTATTTTGTTGAATATCTGCTCTGCATCGTCTGCCATGCATACTAAGCTTATGTAGGGTATTTTTTGGAAGACATGTGTTATCTTGCCGAGGCTTTGCATCTGCTTTGCAACTTTTTCTTTTACTTTTTTATTGTCTTCTGTCTTTATTATTATCTCAAGAGGCTCATTTGTTCTCTTATTATCAAGTATCTTGTTTAACAATACTTCTTTTCTTTGTACTCTTAAGTTTTTTCTGTATTTCTTTAAATCTTTCTGGTTCATGTATTATAATAAGAAATCATTCTTAATAACCTTTTATGAATTTTTTTCGGAAGATTTTTGTATTTTGCAAATATCTTTTATATAACCAAAGGATATCTTTAACAACCAAAATCTTAATAAACATACATAACTTCTTTATTCTCATGATTCCATGGACAAAAAAATACCAGCCAGAGAAAATTTCAGATGTTAAAGGCCAAGAAAAAGCCATATCACAACTAAAAAACCTAATATTAAAAGGCAAAAGCACAGTTATTTTGTATGGTCCGCCAGGAACTGGAAAAACATCTTCTGTTTATGCAATTGCAAATGAATTAAATTATGAGATCTTTGAATTAAATGCATCTGATTTCAGGAATAAAGACATGATTAACTCAAAAATAGGCTCTGCTATCAATCAAAGAAGCCTTTTCTCAGAAAACAAGATAATTCTTATTGACGAAATAGACGGACTATCAGGAATGAAAGACCGCGGCGGAGTTTCAGCGCTTGCAAAGCTGGTTGAAAAAAGCATCTTTCCTGTTGTTATGACAGCAACAAACCCTTACGAGCAAAAGCTTAACCCTATAAGAAAAAAATCAGAATTAGTTGAATTCAAAACTCTTAACTACCTTTCTGTTTTCTCTGTTTTAAGAATTATTGCAGAAAAAGAAAAAATAAAATTTCAAGAAAATGCGTTAAAATCCTTGTCAAGGCATTCCGCAGGAGACTTAAGGTCTGCAATAAATGATTTCCAAACCATTACAGATGAAAAAAAAGAGCTTTTAGATGAAAGCATAAAAGAGCTCTCAGAAAGAAGAAAAACAGAAAGCATGATAAGCGCATTAATCAAGGTTTTCAAGACAACAGACATCAATATAGCCTTAAATGCATTTGAAAATGTTGATGAGGATTTTGACAAAAGGTTATTATGGCTTGACCAAAATCTTCCTTTAGAATATCAAAAGCAGGAAGATTTAGCAAGGGCGTATGATTATTTGTCAAAGTCAGATGTTTTTAAAGGCAGGATAAGGAGATGGCAGCACTGGCGCTTTCTTGTTTACATGAATATTTTTATGACAGCAGGAATAGCTGTTTCAAAAGATGAAAAATACCCTGGATTTACATCATACAAACCCACAACAAGGATCTTAAAGCTTTGGAGAGCAAAGATGAAATACCAGAAAAGAAAAGTCATAGCAGAGAAAATAGCTGAGAAAACACATACATCATCAAGAAGAGCATTGCAGGATACTCTGCCCTATATTTCTTTTATATTCAAGAACAACAAAAAACAGGCAGAACAGCTCACTGAAACATTTCAATTCAACAAAGAGGAAGCAGACTGGCTGAAAAAATGATTCAAAATGGATATCTCAAGAATTGTTTATGATTATTTTTTTGCAAACAAGGAAGAGCTGGAATACAGCGCTTTCAAGTTGAGAGAGCCAAAGGCTTATTATGATCCATTTGTGGAATCAGACCATTTCATAAAAGCAGGCATCCCTTTTTTAACAGGACTATCCTTGATGGTATATATTTCTCTTTCGAGCCTGCCATTTTCAGCAAAGGTTATTTCAGAAACACTTTTGGTTGGAGACATCTTTTCCAGAGAAAAAGGAATTAAGGAAACAAACACATACTGCTATGGACTTATAGGAAGAACAAGAGATTTATATAAAAAGATTATAAAAAAATAACCTTATTGTTTTTTCCTGCGTACAGGAAACTTGATTTTAAAAGAAGGCTTTTTGATATTTCCATTTATTCTTTTAAAGGCCATTATGCTTGTGACCATGGCACTTGAAGGCCTTGTTGTGAGCGCTTTCATAAGCAATTTTCTGCTTGATATCTCTTCAACAATCCTGACTTCCTTTAGCTTTCTGAGGAAGATAAATGAGGCAGCATACCTCATAACAAAGCTTATTATAAAAACAAGGTGATAGCTTGACCAAAAAAGAGAGTTATATTTTACAATAAATCCGCCGAGTATTGCGGCAACAAATATAGAAAATCCAGTAAGTACATTGTAGTAAGCAACACAGGTTGCTCTTTTTTCCCTTTTTGTTGTGTCAAATATAAAATTAAAAGAGGCTATTTCAAAGCCTGCCCATGAAAACCCGGCAAAGACCTGAACAAGAATAAGATATTTTACACTTGTTGAAAAAATCCATAAAAGAGGTATGGCAGGCATTAAAAATCCTGCCAGCACAAGAACTTTTTTTGTTCCGTATGTATCAGCTAATTTTCCCCAAACAGGCATCATTGCAAATTTTGTAATCATAGCAACGGCAGTTATTAATGTAAATGTAGCATAATTAAGATTGAGGTCATAAAGCATATATGGGGTGAAAAAAGGAGCTGAAAGATAAACACCAAAATTCATTAAACTTAGGTAGATTACAAAAAGACCATAGTTTCTGAATCTTGCCTGCTTTAAAAACTGCATAAAACTGAAGTTTGCATTCGGAGCAAATTCATACTCGGGCTCATACTGCTTTATCAGATAAAAAAAAGAAGTCATTCTTGAAATGAATGCAAGAAAGAATATCACACAGAACCCTATATACACCATAGAATTTCCTGTTGAAAATTTTTGAAGTATATATCCTGCTAAGAGTAGAGATAAAAATGATGTAAGGTTTCCGATTTTATTTCTGTTGCCAAAATAATCTCCCCTATTTTCATCTCCAACAAGGTCCCCCATCCAGCTGCTCCATGCAGGGTTTCCTATAACTCCAAACATCCAGTAAAGGCATACAAAAATTATTAAGATTGGCACACTAAAACTGCCGAAGAAAAAAACAAGGGCAATTGGTATGTACATTAGAGCCTGCATAAATGAACTTGTACAGACCAATCTTTTTCTTGTTTTAAATATTTTAAGAAGCTTGTTTGAGAAAAGCTGGAAAAATGAACCAAACAACTTTGGCAGAGAACTTAAGAGCCCAAGCTGGACATTTGTTGCCTTTAAAAAAACAGCAAAGGCTGCAAGAAAAGACTCTCCAAATCCGACCATCATCCAGTAGAATGCACCGTCAAAAATAGAATACCTAAGACTCTTTTTTATTTTTTCCTGCTTTTCTTCCATCAGCGGCCGTTGTTCTCAATTCATTTTTAAATCTTTTTATTTTAAAATAATTAAGATGAGAAACAGTACAACTTTCAGAAAAGCAGTTAAGGTGTTTTTCTAAATGCTTTCTGTTTTTTGTATTTTAATGTTTTCAGGTGTTATACTTAAAACATTAAACTCAATATTTTTTATTCTTATCCTGCTCATGCCTTTTGGATAGTAAAGGTTTAATCCATATCCCTGGTATCCTGCACTTTCCAGATAACTTAATGAAAAGATTTTTTCATTTGGCATCCCGCAATATACAATACCAAAAGAGTTAAAAAAATTCAGCTTTATTACCTTTTTTTCTCCAGTTTGGATTGTGATCGCCTCTTCCATATAATACAATAAAGGAAGATTATATTTATTTGTTTCTTTTTTTGATTTTACTTTATGTCATTGGACAGTTTGACGCAGAATATTTAAAGATAAACATCTTTCTTGTTTATAGATGAAAGAAAAGAACAGAATTGTTGTTTTTCAAGACAAGAAAATAAGAAGGATATGGCATAATAAAGAATGGTATTTTTCAATAGTTGATATTATAAAGGTCTTAACTGAAAGCAACAATCCTCAAATTTACTGGAGAGTCCTTAAAAAAAGATTAAATGATGAAGGAAATGAAACCGTTACAAATTGTAACGCTTTGAAGATGCCGGCACCTGATGGGAAAATGAGGCTTACAGATGTAGGAAATACAAAAGAAATATTTAGATTAATTCAGTCAATACCTTCACCAAAGGCAGAACCTTTTAAGAAATGGCTTGCGCAAGTTGGATATGAAAGAATACAAGAAATAGAAAATCCAGAACTTGGCCAAGACAGAATAAAAGAATACTATGAGCTTAAGGGATATCCAAAAGAATGGATAGATAAAAGACTCAGAGGAATTGCTGTTAGGCAAGAATTAACAGATGAATGGAAAGACAGAGAAATCAAAACCAAAACAGAATTTGCAATATTAACAAACGAAATTTCCAAGGCAACTTTTGGAAAGACAATTGGAGAATATAGAGAATTCAAACGGCTTCAGAAAAACAATCAAAATTTAAGGGATCACATGACCGATTGGGAACTAATTCTTACAATGGTTGGAGAAAAAGCAACAACAGACATAACAAGAGAAACTGACTCGCAAGGACTTCAAGAATGTAAAGATTCAGCAAATAAAGGAGGCAGCATTGCAAAAAGAACTAGAGAGGATATAGAAAAAAACATTGGAAAAAGCATAATCTCTAAAGACAACTATCTTCCA
>JAGYOA010000025.1 GCA_018399355.1 Candidatus Woesearchaeota archaeon
GTTAAAACAAAAGCAAAAAAGAAAAATGAAAGCTTGCTGAGTAAGCACAGGATTGCGATAATAATTTCTGTAATACTCTTTTTATTAATTTCAGGATTAGGCGCAAAAATATTCTTATACCTTAATTTCATCCTTGGAAATGATATCATAATCCATCTTAACTCTGATAAAGAGGATTTAAGTTTAATAAGAGAACAGCATGAAACAATTAATTTTAAGTCAAGTATAACAACAAATCCATTTTGCAACGCGCAATGCAGTTATGTTTTTCAGGACATAAGCAAAAACATAACTCTGGATTATAATAATTTCGAGCTTTCTCCGGCAATGCCTATAACAAAGCAGTATGTGATAAGCATAGATGATTTTGGAGAAGGGCAGAAGCTTTACAGGTTTACGATTGAATGTATGGGCTCTCCAAGCTTATTATGCCATACAAAACAGGAATCAACATCAAGAACTATACTGGTTACTGCAAAATATAAACTTTCTGAGCAGGAAAAATCATTGAAAAATGAATTAAAGCAGAATCTTGATAATCTTAAACAGGACATTGCAAAATCAATTGAGGAAAAAAACAAGATTGAGCTTGTTATTGAGGAGCTTGAAAATGTTGTTTATGTTGATGATATAAAACAAGATTTAAATGATGCTCAGCAGAGAAGTTCAAAAATTGTTGAAAGCCTTAATGAATTAAAAAAATTATGGGATAAGCAAGACTACAACCAATTAAATGAAAAATTTAATGATGTTAATAAGGAATCAATACAGATAAATGGATCTATTAAAAAAATTGAGGAAAATGTATCTTATTCTTTGCTGTTGTATAATAAGATTGCATCCAAGCTTAATGAAACAAAACAAAGATTAACGCAATTAAATCAGTCTTTGATTTTAGATGAAGATATTACAGCTGAAATAAATAAAAAAATAAATGAATTTAATTCTGTTTTAATTTTGTTTAACTCAAAAGAAGATATATCAAAAAAGATAATTCAGGTTGAATCTTTGTATAATTCTGTTTATATCCTCTATAATGATGTAAAAAAATATGAAAAAAGAGAAGTGCTAAAAAAGAATATAGAAGTGGATATCAATTATGAGGTTTTATGCATTTTAAACAAAAGCTGTGTGGAAAGGCCGTCAATAAATGAAAGGGCAAATCAGACAGAGTTTAATCTTAAAGAAGCGTGTGATGATATAGAATATCTTAAAATGAATTACCTTAATATAAGCGCAAACAATTCAAATAATGAAACAATAAACACTGTTAAGCAGGATACTGCGCAGAAATACTTAAACCAACTTGCTGAGCAGGGAGATAATATTGAGATAATAGAGGAAATTCTTTTATCATACGGAAACGATTCAATAAATCAGGAATACAGTTTAGATAATTTGTTTTTACAGCTTGTAAAAGACCAGCCAGAAAGCTGCAAAAAATTAAATCTTAGTTATAATTTGATAAGCAATGAAGAGATTAAGATAATTAAAGAAAAAGAAGCAATGCCTGTTGAGATTAATATTGAATTTAATGAACATAGTTTAAAATGCTGTGTTTTCGGTGAATGTGATCAATGTTGCACAACCCAGGAATGCATAAATGATCCTTCAAAATTCCCTGTTGTTTTTATACATGGTCACAGCGTAAACAAGAATACTGCAGCAGACCACAGCCTTGATGTATTTAACAAACTCCAGAAAGAACTTGAGAAAGAAGGATACCTTAATGCAGGATCGATAACACTTTACACTCCTGAGGATACATCTCCTGGGGCCTGGGGGCTGATGCAAACCCCTGTAAGCATAAAGGCAAGCTATTATTTTGATGTTTTTCAGGAGCCTGAGAACTATCTTGTTGTACAGACAAAAAGCGAAAACATTGAAACTTATGCAGTTAGGATGCAGGAGATAATAAATAATGTGAAACACAGGACAGGAAAGCCAAAAGTGATATTAATAGCCCACAGCATGGGAGGTCTTGTTTCAAGAAGGTACCTTCAGATATTTGGAGATGATGATGTTGAAAAACTTATAATGATAGGCACTCCAAACCAAGGCATTGAGGGAGATATTGCCCATATGTGCCCTATAATAGGAAGCAGGTATGCATGCCGTGATATGCTTGCTGACAGCCTTTTCATGAACAAGCTGAACAGCGGAAATCTTCCTAATATTGAAATTTATATGATAATAGGTGATGGATGTGAATTAGACGGCCAGCCTTCAGACGGAACAGTGCTTGTGAAAAATGCAAGGTTTGAAGGTGAAAAGGTAAATAATTTTGTAGTAAACGGAACTTGTGAGGGCATTAAAAAGCTACATTCAAAGATGCTTGACCCAGAAATCCATCCAGAAGTCTATGAAATAATATTAAAAGCATTGAAAGATTGAAATTTAGAAATCTTTATATACTGAATTAGTTATTTACATTATTTCTATAATGAGAAGGTGATCAAATGAAAAAAGAGGTTATTGAAAAATTAGCTGCATTGGTTACAGCTGCATTTGGGTTGGTTGCTGCATTGGCATGGAATGATGCGATCAAGGCTTTGTTTGTAGGACCATGTGGAACAGAGGAAGCAGGCGCTCTTTGCATGTTATCCTCTGGCGGGCCATGGGTTTATGCAATCATCATAACAATAATTGCGGTTTTTGCCACAATCTGGATAGGAAGAATATCAGCAGAAAAAAAGAAATAATTAATTGAATTCTTTTGTTTTTTTATATTTTATATTTAATTCTTCAAGAATATCTGTTATTTTCTGTTTGTATTGGCCGAGTCCTTTCCAATCCAAAACAACTTCTTCGCATTTGTGAACATTTCTTTCAATGGCCTGCAGAATCATTTCCTTGTCTAATTGTTCTAACATATATTTTGGGCAAACGTGGCCGAATGCCAAATTAGATTTTTCCATAACTTTTTTGAAATTTGGGCAGTGGTGCAGTCCGCCTATGCCAAGAGCAGTTTTGTAATGATTAGGCTTTTTTGGTATTACACTCATTATTGTTTTTGCTATGATTTCTCCTGCTTTTTTGTCAGGCCATTGTTTTTCAGAAGAGCCAATCTCAATGAACATGCAGGGTGTTTTTGCTAAATATGGGCCGTGGTGAGTGCATTCCTGTATTATCTCATACTTGTTTTCTTTTGAAAGCTCTTCAATTTTGAATAAGCAATCTCTTAAATAATCAGCATCTGCAATGCAAAGCTTTCTGTCTTTCCCCCCAAATTCTGCCTTTGCCCAGTTGCCCTGTATATGCACAGATAAAGATGCTATTCCAGACTTGCTTTGGTGTTTTGTTGCAAAAACAATAAAATCTGCATCTATTTTCTCATCAATATTCTCACAGTTTATTGAGTCTTTTTCAGTTGTGTAAAGCCTTATTTTCTCTTTTTCAACATTAATCTCATAAATTTTTTCTCCTTCAAATTCCTCTTCAGTTTCCCTAAAATCAAATAATCTAAGCAAACACTCCTTTATGTTCATTCCTGCCATATCCTTCTTTGAGACTATTACTGCTTTCATAGGTTTTTGTTTAAACATCTAATATAAAAAACTAATCAAAATGCTTAAATACTAACTGTAATTTTGGGTTATAATGAACAAGCCAAAAATAAATTACATAGTTGATTTTTTTATGACAATATCATTCATAATCACTGCAATAAGCGGGCTTGTGATCTTCTTTTTTCTTCCTGAGGGTGTTCAGAGAGGCGGCTACCAGCAGTTTATGGGGATTATAAAACAAAAATGGATAGTAATGCATGATTACTCTGGATTGATAATGCTCGTTCTTGTAATGGTTCATTTTGTTTTACACTGGAACTGGATAGTCTGCATGACTAAAGGATTTTTCTTGAAAAAGCAGAAAGAATGCAAATAGTTGCCCATAAAAGAATTTAACCACTATAGAATAGAAAAATATAAAAACAAAGAGAACACACTAGATTGTATAGTTGGGGGTAATATTATGGACAAAAGAGAGTTAATGCTTTTTGCACTTATTTTTTCACTTACATTATCTTTATCCTCTTCTGCTTTTTATATTTATGATAATAGGACATCTTTAGATAATTTTAGTGAAGATTATAGCCTTGAGGATAATATAACTGTACCTCTGGAAAGTCCTTTGTCGATGGGTATATTTTTAAAAGTGAAGGAAAGAGAGGAAAACGAACCAGATTATATACATATAAACCTTTCCTACAATAACGGCACAAATTGGAATACTGATAACGATGGAGTTGAGTCCATTAAAGGAGTTGTAGACCTCACTGTAAACCAGACAGATTTTTCATTGGATTTAAATCATTCAAATCTTTGTACAAAATGGATTGTCTTATCAGAGGATACAGGAAATTATGAAGCAATTTGTTTTGGCTCAAAAAAAGCATGTAATTTTCTTTATCTTGACAGCCAGGAAAAAAGCAAATGGAATGATCCGTTGTTTGTGCACTATGGAAGGTATGGTGCAACATCAAACAACACAGTAAGCGCCCAGGTTTTCTATATTGATTACAGCACTGAGATTGATGATTTGCATGCAGATATTTATGAAAGTGATTTAGATTCGCTTCCCGTGTTGTTTACAGAAGAATAAGGTTAATCCTCAGAAGTCGCAACCTGGTGTTTGCATTTTTTGCATTTCCATATAGCATATTCTGTATCACCAATTATTTCAGAAGATATTTTGACCATTTCTGAATTACAGAGCTCGCACCGCTTTGCTTCGGCCATGTTATAAGTAGATTATTCAAACTCCTTTAAAAACTTTACCAATTCATTGGATTTTTCAAACTCCATGAATTCTTCTTTTGTTAATGAAGGAATATCTTTTGGCTTTTTTTTCTTGAATATTACAAGGTTGTCAACATCAAAAAGCTTTGATAATGAGCTAAGCCTTGGGTTTGTTTTGTCACCTATTCCTGTGACTATAACTTCCTTGTCTTTTTTTGAGATTATATCAAAAGGCACTTTTCTCGTTTCCATTGTTTTAAAGCCAAGGTCAGAGTATTTTTTTGATATTTTTGATTTTACGCTTTCATATATTTCCTTTTTTGAATCAAATATATTTATCTTGTCAAAAACATCATCACCAAAAATTTCATAAAGCCTTATTGCCCTTTCTATTCTTATCTCTGCATTATTGCTTTCATATCTTGATATCATTCTGTTGGTTACGCCTAATTTTTTTGCAAGGCTGTTTATTGAATAGCCCTCTTTTTCCCTTTTGTTTTTCAGCTTGTTGCCTATTAAACTTGCTGTGAGTCCTGCTTTTGTTCTTTTTACAAAAGGAAAGTTATTATCCACGCATCTCTTGAAAGTTGATAAGTTTAATGTGTAAATGCCGAATCTTGAATATACAACGTTGTTTTCAAGGCTAGTTCCTGCTTTTTCTGAGATAATTATAGGGGAGGCGTTTATGTAAGAGCTAATTCTGTGCATTTCATCTGTGAATTCCTTTTTCACTGAGTTTGCATCCTCAAGGACTTTTATTAAAAGTATGGCCTCAGGGCCCTTTGCAACAAGGTCAAAGCATGTTCTGGTCATGCTCTTTATTGTAAATCCTTTCTTAAGAAGAAATATTCCAATGTTGTCTAGGATGGCCTGCTTCATGATAAATACAAACATCTTTCCTTATAAATATATTTGGGTTAAATTAAAAATGATTCATAAATTCTGGAAAAATAAGTTAAAATTGACAGAAAAGCTTAAATATTAGTATTATATATAGTTATATAAGATGTCACAATCAGCAAAACTGCATAGTCCAACACTTGAATCAGTGATTATGGTAGAGAAAACAATACAAAAAAACAGCCAAGAGTGCGGAAAATACCAACTGTGGAAAAAACTACCTAAAAAGATGATGTACCAGACGTACCAAATTATATTAGATTACTTAGAGGGTTCAGGAAAGGTAATGATTGATGATGAAGGTTGCATAATCTGGACATACGATCCAGAGGGAATAAAGAAGCTAATTTCTAAAGGGCTTAAATTAAGATGAATGAAAAACAGATTTATGTAATTTTTGGTAGTAAAAAATTAGAATCAAGTTTTGAATCTTTGAAAAAAGGAAAATTCCAGGATAAACAGCTTTATGATTCAATAGAAAAGGCGATCAAGAATTTAAAAAACAATCCAAGCTATGGAATAAAGATACCAAAGAAGTTGTGGCCCAAAATTTATATGAAAAAATACAACACAACCAACTTATGGAAATATGATTTGCCAAATGGTTGGAGATTGGTTTATACAATCAAGACAGACGAGATTATGATATTAAGTGTTATACTTGAATGGTTTGATCACAAGGAATATGAGAAAAGGTTTAAGTATTGATTTCTATTTAAAAAACAAAAGATTTAATAAATAAATAGCCAAAACTAATTATTATGACAAGGATAGCTGTTATTGACAAGGAAAAGTGCAGTCCTTCCAAGTGCCAGAACCTCTGCTTAAAGCTTTGCCCGAGGAATAGAACTGGCGAGGAGTGCATAATAATGGGAGAATATGGCAAGCCTGAGATAGATGAAAATATATGCACCGGCTGTGGAATATGCTCAAACAGATGCCCTTTTGAGGCAATACATATAATAAACTTGCCTGAAGAACTTGACAAGGATCCAATACACCAGTACGGAAAAAACGGATTCAGATTATACAATCTTCCAATACCAATATTCGGAAAAGTTGTTGGAATTCTAGGGAGAAATGGAATAGGAAAATCCACTGCAATAAAGATAATCTCAGGAATACTAAATCCAAATATGGGGGATCTTTCAAAAAAAGAACACGATGTAAATGAGTTAATAAAATTCTTCAAGGGAACAGAAGCCCAGATATTTTTTGAAAAAGTAAAAAACAAAGAAATCACAATTGCCTACAAGCCGCAATCTGTTGATTTAATACCAAGAACATTTAAGGGAAAGGTAAAAGAGCTTCTGAAAAAGGTTGATGAAAGAAATAAGATTAAAGAAATAACAAAAAAATTAGGCATAGAAAAAATACTTGAAAGCAATATAAGCGAAATCTCAGGAGGAGAGCTTCAGAGAGTTGCGATTGCGGCATGCGTTCTAAAAAAAGCAAACTTATATGTTTTTGACGAGCCAACATCTTACTTAGATGTAAAGCAGAGAATCATAGTAAGCAAGTTCATAAGGGATCTTGCAGATGAAGATACAGCAGTCATAGTTGTTGAGCATGATTTAATAATTCTTGACTACATAGCAGATTTAATCAATGTAATGTATGGGCAGGAAGGCTGTTATGGTGTTGTATCAATGCCTAAATCAGCAAAAGCAGGAATAAACATCTATCTTGACGGTTATCTTAAAGAAGAGAATATAAGATTCAGGAACAACAAAATAAAATTTGAAACAAATGCCCCAGCAAAGATGACAAATGAAAATATTTTAACCAGCTGGGAAAAGATAGAAAAAAACCTCGGCAACTTCCAGTTAAAAGCAGAAAAAGGAAATATTTACAAAAAAGCAATTATAGGTGTTCTAGGAGAGAATGCAATAGGAAAAACATCTTTTGTAAAGATTCTTGCAGGAGTGATAAAACAAGACAGGGGAGAGATAAAAGAAAAAATAAAGGTATCTTACAAGCCGCAGTATATAAATACAAATTCTGATGAAATTGTTGCATCTGTTTTAAAGGATGCAATAATTGGCTATAACACCCAGATTGTAAAACCCTTAAACCTTAAGCAACTGTTAACAAAAAAAGTAAATGAATTATCAGGCGGAGAACTTCAAAGGGTGGCAATTGCAGAATGCCTTTCAAAAAAAGCAGAACTGTATCTTTTAGATGAGCCCTCTGCCTACCTTGATGTAGAGCAAAGATTAATCTTATCAAAGGTAATAAAAGACCTTGCAGAAAAAGAGGGAAAGACACTGCTCATAGTTGACCATGATGTTTTATTTATTGACTATCTTTCAGATGAATTAATTGTCTTTGATGGCCAACCAGCTGTTAATGGTGTTGTAAACGGCCCATTCACAATGGCAGAAGGAATGAACAAATTCCTTAACAGTCTTGATATGACATTCAGGAGAGACCCTGAAAGCAAGAGGCCGAGGGCCAATAAACTGAACTCGCAGATGGACCAAAAGCAAAAAAAGGAAAACAAGTTCTATTATGTCTAGGCCTTTCCTTTTGACTCACCACTAATAACACCACGGGCAATTAAATGGGCTACTCTTAATGGCTCTGGAATCAATGAATGCGTTGAAGTTATATCAATTATCTCTTCTGCTTCTTTTAAACTTAATCCAATGTACTGTATAAAAATCTCATCTAATTTATGAATCTCTCCTGCACTCTCAATTAATCTTAATTTTTCCTTATAGCCCAGATTTACAAGGGCATCCTTCATCTTTTCAATCTCTGGATAATTTCTCATAACTATAATCACAGGAATATCTGTCTTTTCATTTAATTCCTTAACATCAATAACATTAAAGCCAGCAACAGCTACACCATCAAGCAAAATAGCCTGTATTTGGGGCCTGAACTTGCTATTATTAACCATCACAGCAATCTTTTCAGTGGAATCATTGCCATCAACCTTAACCTTACAAGAAAGAACTCCATCAATAAAAGAACCTCCTCTATAAACAGTTCCAACAACCAATGCCTCAGAATCATTAAACTTGTCAAATGGTCCATCATCAATTCCAAGAACACGTATCTCTTTTTTCATAAATTAAAACACGCAATAATAATATATTAAGCTTTCCTTAACTATTAAAAAATATTTTATAATGGTATTAAGATTACTTTAATAAGCTTTATATACTAAATAGAATTCCTTATTGTCCTGTTTAGTTTTTAAAAGGAGGGATTTTAATGTGTGGAATATTTGCTTACAAGGGAAAAAGGAATGCAACAAAAACAGTGTTTGAGGGCCTTAAAAAGCTGGAATACCGTGGGTATGACTCATGGGGAATGGCCTTCAAAAAGCAAGGAAAAATACAGACAATAAAAAAAGTTGGAAAGATAGCTGAATTCAACAAAAAAATACCTGAAAACGCTGACTATGCAATAGGCCACACAAGATGGGCAACCCATGGAAAAGTCAATGAAAAAAACGCCCATCCTCAGCTGTCAAACAACAAAAAAATAGCTGTAATTCATAACGGAATAATAGACAACTACATGAAGATAAAAAACATCCTTATGGGAAAGGGGTATAATTTCAAAAGCCAGACAGACACAGAGGTAATACCCAACCTTATACAGGAGAATATGAAAAAAAGCAGCTTCAGGGAAGCTGTTAAAAAATCCTTAAAAACAATGGAGGGAAGCTTTGCAATCGTTGCAATAAGCCAGGACTCCAATGAAATTATAGCTGCAAAAAAAATGAGTCCCCTTGTTTTGGGAATAAATGATAATGAGTCCTTTGTATCATCAGATGTTGCTGCTTTTTTAAGCTATACTGACAAAGCAATAATAATGGATGATAATGAGATGGCTGTGATAGATGAGGATATTGAAATAATCAACCTCAAGGAAAATAAAAAAATAACAAAAAAGGCAAAAAGCATAGGAATGAATTATGAGGAAGCTGAAAAAGGCGGCTTTAAGCACTTTCTTATAAAAGAGATAAGCGAACAGGAAGAGTCAATAATGAGGGCCATAAACCAGGACAGGGAATTCATAGAAAATATATCAAAACAGATTGACAATGCCTTTGGTGTTTTCTTTGTAAGCTGCGGAACAAGCTATCATGCATGTTTATCAGCATCATACCTTTTTTCAAAGATAGTTAAGAAGCATGTAAATGTTGTTCTTGCATCTGAGTTCATAAATTACAAGCATTTTCTCACAGAAAACACATTGGTTATAGCTGTATCGCAGTCAGGAGAAACAGCTGATGTGCTTGATGCAGTAAGGACAGCAAGGGAAAAAAACTCAAGAATAATATCAATAGTGAATGTTCCGGGCTCAAGCCTTACAAGAATATCAGATGAAGTTATTCCAATGAACGCAGGTCAGGAAGTAAGCGTTCTTTCAACAAAAAGCTATACTTCGCAGCTTGCAATACTAACCTTAATTGCATATGCCTGCGCAGGAAAATATGAAAAAGGCCTTGGATTGATAAGAAAATCAGCTTACTACATAAAAAAGATAATCTCCAATGACAGGAAAAAAATAAAAAGCCTTGCAAAAAAGCTTAAAGACAAAAGAGATATCTTTATAATAGGAAGGGGGCTTGCATTCCCCTCTGCATTGGAAGCTGCGCTTAAGATAAAAGAAGTTTCATACATACATGCAGAAGGGCTTGCAGGTGGTGAGCTAAAGCATGGCACTCTTGCATTAATTGAGGAAGGTGTTCCGGTAATAGTGATATCAACATCTGACTCAGAGGCAAATATAGAAAACAACGCAAATGAAATAAAGTCAAGGGGGGGCTTTATGATAGGATTTAATTCCCATGAAAGCAATATTTATGACTATTTCATCAAGATACCCTCTCTTGAAAACATGGAGCCTTTGATAACCATAGTGCCAATACAGTTGCTGTCTTATTACCTTGCTTTGTATAGAAAATGTGACCCTGACAAGCCAAGAAATTTAGCAAAATCAGTAACGGTGAGATAAATGAGAAAGATATTTGGAACAGATGGAGTAAGGGGAAAGGCAAACACATATCCAATGAATGCTGAAACGGCATTAAAATTGGGTATGGCAGCTGCCTCAATCTTAACTAATGGCAATAAAAGGCACAAGATAGTTATAGGAAAAGACACAAGAATCTCTGGCTATTTAATAGAAAACGCCCTTACAGCAGGAATTGTTTCAATGGGTGTCGATGTTTTATTAGTTGGGCCAATGCCAACTCCTGCAATTGCACATCTCACAAAGTCATTTGCAGCAGATGCCGGAATTGTTATTTCAGCATCCCACAATCCTGCTGAAGACAACGGAATAAAGTTCTTTGACCATAACGGATTCAAGCTTTCTGATGAGATAGAGGAAAAAATTGAGGAAATTGCCTTCTCAGAAGTAAAAACAGATCATATCATAGGGGAGCTTGTGGGAAAGGCAAAAAGGATTGATGATGCACAGGGGCGTTATATAGAATTTGCAAAAAACTCTGTGGACAATATGTCATTAAAAGGATTAAAGATAGTTCTTGACTGCGCAAACGGAGCTGCATACAAAGTTAGCCCATTGATATTTGAAGAGCTCGGAGCTGATGTTATAACAATAAATGACAAGCCAAACGGCTTAAACATAAATGATGAATGCGGAGCATTGTATCCTGAGAAGATGAAAAAAATCGTTGTGCAGTACAGCGCAGATATAGGAATCGCACTGGATGGAGATGCTGACCGCGTGATAATGGTTGACGAAAATGCAAAAGAAATTGACGGAGACCAGATTATGGCTTTATGCGGCTCTTATATGAAAGAAAAAGGCCTTTTGAAAAAAAATACAATAGTCACAACAGTAATGAGCAACCTTGGTTTTGAGATTTCAATGAAAGAAAAAGGGATAAATTTAGTAAGAACAGATGTTGGAGACAGATATATACTGGAGGAAATGAAAAAAAACAATTATAATTTTGGAGGAGAGCAGTCAGGACATATAATATTCTTTGACCAAACTAAAACAGGAGATGGCACAATATCAGCATTGCAAGTGTTAAGAATAATGAAAGAAACACAAAAAAAGCTCTCAGAGCTTGCAGGATGCATGAAAAAGCTTCCGCAGATAATGCTCACTGTAGATGTAAAGGAAAAAATTGATTTTCATAAAATGCCTAAGGTAATTGAAAAGATTAATAAAGTAAAAGAAGACCTTAATAATAAGGGAAGGGTTTTAGTAAGATATTCAGGAACACAGAATATTGCCAGAATAATGATTGAGGGCAATGATGAAAAGCAAATAAAAAAATATGCAGAGGAAATTGCAGAAGAAATAAGCAAGGAGGCGAGCTGAAAATGAAAGCTGTTATAATGGCTGCAGGAAAAGGGGAAAGGTGTTATCCTTTAACTTTGACAAGGCCAAAGCCAATGCTGAAAATAATGGATAAAACTGTTCTTGAGCACAATCTTGAGCAGATCAATGGACTGGTTGATGAAGCAATAATAGTTGTAGGTTATAAAAAAGAGATGATTAAGGAAAAATTCAAGAAAAAATACAAAAAAATAAAGATAACATTTGTAGAGCAGGAAAAGCAGCTTGGAACAGGCCATGCTTTAATGCAGGCTGAAAAATTTATAAATGGAAAATTCATACTGATGAACGGTGATGATCTGTTTTCAAGGACAGATATTGAAAAATGTTTGCTACATGACTATGCTATACTTGGCCAAGAGGTGAAAGACCCTGAAAGATTTGGCATAATATACTGTGATAAAAAGATTTTAAAAAATATAGTTGAAAAATCAGAAAACCCAAAATCGGGTTTTGCAAACATAGGGCTTTACATACTTGACGACAGGATATTTGAAATTTTAAAAAATATGAAAAAAACAAAAAGAAATGAGTATGAAATAACAACTGCAATAAATGAGTTTGCCAAAATCAGAAAGATATTTTGTGAAAAAGTAAGAGATTACTGGCTTCCAATAACTTATCCATGGAATTATCTTGAGGCAAATGTGTTTATGCTTAACAGGATTAAAAAAACCCAGATAAACGGAAAAATAGAACAGGATGTAACAATAAAGGGCAAAGTATTTGTTGGAGACGGGACAATAATTAAGTCAGGAAGCTATATAGAGGGGCCTGTCTACATCGGAGATGACTGTGAAATCGGGCCTAATGCATTCATAAGGAAAGACACAATAATAATGGATATGGTAAGGACAAGAGCGGAAATAGTTGACTCTGTTTTAATGGAAGGAGTTACTGCAAAGCATGTCTGTTACCTTGGCCACTCTGTTATAGGCGAAAATTCAAATATTGGGGCCAGTACGATAAGCGCTGACTACAGGCATGACACAAAAGAAAACATGACTGTTGTCAACGGAAAAAAGGTTAATACTCATAGGAGAAAACTAGGCTCTTTTATTGGAGATAATGTTAACACTGGCATAGGAACATTGATTTATCCGGGAAGAAAAATCTGGCCAAACCTTGGAACTCTGCCAGGAGAAATAGTCTTAAAAGATAAAACAGAATAGTTATTTTATTTTTCTTGCAAAAGAAAGAAATCCAGTGTAGCCCAAGCCCTCTGATTTGGGCCTTATTCTTCGGCCGTCTATCTTCCATTCTCTTTCTATTAATTCTATTGTTTTTATAAAGATAAACCTTTCATTTTTCCTTATATTATTTACAAAGTCAGCTGTTTGGGGTATAGAAGTTGAGTAAGAGACAATAAATCCGCCGATATTCAATGATTTTTCAGCATGTTCTATGACTTTCCATGGCTCGGGCAAGTCTAAGGTTATTAAGTCGATATTTTTTTCATCAATTCCAGTATAGATGTCTTTCTTTTTTAGAATTATGTTTTTCAGCTCAAGCATTTTTATATTTTTGTTTACAATATCAATAAAATCATCCCTTAGTTCATAAGCATAAACTTTTTTTGCATAGTTTGCAAGAAAGCATGATAATGCACCTGAGCCAGCGCCTGCATCAACTATTGTGCTGTTTTTGCTTATTCCTGTCTCAGCAATTATTGCCGCAGCGTCTTTTGCTGTTATTATCTGGGCTATTCTTTTGATTTTTTTGTACTGATCTATAAAGCTTGGAGAAAATATAACAAATTCCTTGTTTTGGCTTGTTTTTATTATGCTTCCGTCTTTTTTCTTTAGGTCTTTTTTTGAAATAATTCCTTCTTTTACATGGAAGTCTTTATTTACGTCATCAATATAGTAAACTCTTTTCTTGGCTATGCTTACTTCTCTTTTGATGTCTTCAATAAATTGTTTTTTCTCTTTCCTTGCAATAATCTTTTTCACTTTCATAGAA
>JAGYOA010000026.1 GCA_018399355.1 Candidatus Woesearchaeota archaeon
ATTTCAGATATTTTTTCATTCAGCTTTTTGGTTTTTTTGTTTTCCTCATCAAGGTTTTTCTCAAGGTTTTTCCTTTCTTGTTTAAGCTCTTTGTTTTTTTCATCAAGGTTTTTTATCTTTTCAATGAGCATGGAAATTTCCTGGAATTTATGAGTATCTGAACTCTTTATCTTTTTTTCCAATTCTGTAGAAAGACTGTTTATCTGTTTTATTTTAGATGCCACCTGGCTTGACTCGTTTGCGAAAAATTCCTGCAAAACAAAGTAGGGTTTTTGTGTTGCTTTTGTGTATTCCTCAAGAATTTCTTTCATATCATTTAACTTTCCAATTATATGTTCTGAATTGTTTGATTCTGAAATTCCTGCAAAAAGCTTTTTTATATTATTCATGAAATATCTTGTTTTATGGATGTATGCCTTCCTGTTGCCTTCCATGATGGTTATGGCTCTTGGGGGAATGTTTTTGTTGTGGAGCTCTGCATTTTCAAGTTCAGTGCAGGTTTTTGACATTTCATCTAATAGTTCATCCAGCTGCTCAAGAAATCCCTGTGCAAAAGATTTTATTTCGCTGTTTTCAAGTTTGTTTTTAACAAAACTATGCAAACCTTTTCTTTCTATAATTATTGGCTCTTTTTTTTTGAAAAACCTTTCAAGAAATTTTATCATGTAAGATAAAAAGATTTCAGGTTTTATATTTCTTTCCAAAATTATTGCTTTTCTTATGAGTAGTGACAAAAACAAAAAGTTTATAAATAAAATCCAGATAAAAGAATCTATGTTAAACTTAGAAATAGGAGATCCAAATAATTTAACTGGAAATTTAGTAGCATACTCTAAATTTACAAGTATAAATGAAGATTATTTTCCAACTTTTAGGGATGGAGATATTTTATCTTTGTATTTTACATCAGATAGAAAGAATTTTATTGAAAAAGGTCATGAAGTTGGGGCTCCAGATGAATTTATTGATTCAATCTTAAATAAAGCAGATTCTCATCTTAATTCAAGAAAAGAAAGTATAGGTTTAGAATTGATTGCTTATCCTCTTCATATGCCTCCTTTTTCAGAAAGGATTGACCTTCCAGTTGATAGTTATGATGATGTAATATTTTGCGGCGAACATTCAACAATGAATAAATGTATAAAAAAGAATATTAATCTTGCCCATGAGTATATTAAGGAGTTAAAAAATCAAATTAGTAGTATAAATGCTTTTTCAATAAGTGATTTAGAAAAAAATTCTATGCATATGATAACTTATAAAGACATTAATAAACTTGAGAGAAGCAGCCATGTTATAAACAATTATTTAATTCCAATGGACAGAGCAATTAAAAAGGGTTCAAAAGGAGAATTTAATAGGTTAAAACAAGAGTTTATATCTATTTTTAGTTATGGCTATAAACCTATAGATGATTTCATTAAGATTACAAAATTAATAGAAAAACAAGTTAGTGGAAATTCGATATCTCATTACTTGAATAAGATATGTGAAATTAAAAGTGAGTATTAGGAGCTCAACAAATAAATAACCAAGGTTATTTCTTTTTTATGATTTCATGGAAAGCAAACACAAACATTCCTGCTGTCCAGCTGAAGCGGTCTTCGCTGCTGTAGAAAAGAGTTTCAACTCTCTTGCCCTTGTCATTATAAACTTCTGATGATGTATTATAATCGCAGATCAGCTTTGCTATTCTTCTAAGCTCATTTTTTGCCTGTTTTTTCATTCCCATTTTATTTTTAGCTATTGCGTCAAAGCACCCTATCCAGGGCCATGAAAGTCCGTTGTGATAACCCGGCATTCCGAATATTGAGTTTATCAGAAAGATTTTATGAAAAGGGTATTTAGGATAGTTGGTCATCATCGGAACCTTGTCAAGCTTATTTTTTTTTATGAACTGCTGAATCTTAACTGATTTTTTCTTGTCTGCTATTCCCCATACTATTGCAAGGACATTTCCCGTGGATGAGAAATAGTTTTGTTTTTTTGAATCAATCCAGTCAATGTAATAGCTGTTGTTCCAGAACTTTCTGTTAAGCTCTTTTTTCAGCTTTTTAGCCATATCTGCATATTTTTTTTCATTTGTTTTTTCTTTGATTATGGATGATAGTGCACTGAAATCAACTAATGCCTTGTAATAGCATACATTTGTGAACATTATCTCGCCGTGCTTTAATGCTGTTTCAGACCAGTTTGCCCCGAAAAATTCGTTGATAAGCACATTTTTGTCTTTGTCTTGTTTTGTAATCCAATCTATTGCATTTTTTATTTTGGTGTAATTTTCCTTGAGAAATTTGATATCCTTGCTGGTTTTTATGTAGTCATGGCAGGCCATAACAAAAGTGGGGTTTTGCAGCATTGACTTGCCAACAAAGTAGCTTGCATGATAGCAGGGAAGGTTTAATCTCCATTTAACATTTATCCTGAGTATGCTCAGATAATAAAAGGGGTCTGAAATTCTTTTTGCAATCATTCCATTATTTCTTTGGTATTTAAGATAGAGCATAAGGTTTCTTTTTACTGCATAAAAATCTTTTAATCTGTTAGCCCCAAAAGATGCAAAGAAAGAATCCCATGACCAAAGGGTTTTCCTGAGTTTTCCTGTGATTATGCCGTTAGGGTAATAGTTGCCCCTAAGGTCCCTGACTGCTATTTTATATGCCTTTTCTATAATGTCCATTAAACCTCTTTTAAACTGTTTTCCGATGATGAAACAAATCTGATTCCAAGGCCGGATTTTAAAACAGCTGAAATCAGGGCCATATGTTCTTTTCCAGTGCCAGAGATTATGTTAACAGCAACCTCTGTGTCCGGGATCTTATTGCATATGTTTTTTCTTATTTCCTCTATAATATCATTTAAATCCTTGTTTATGTCTATAACTATAAAATCAGCCTGTTTTGAGCATGAGAATTTCTCTTTTCCAAAATCATTTGTGACTAAGATTATTTTTTCCCATTCAAAGCATTCTATTATTTTTTTCAGCTCTGTCCATGTGCCTTTTCCTGTTCCAAGTGATGCTATTAAGCTTGCCATATTTCATAGTAAACATCTTTCTTTTAAATAATTTTTCACAAATTTTTTAAATAACCTGTATTTAATTGTTTTATGCTTAATTTTTTAGAGATATTTGATTTAATTGTAATGTGCGTTGCAATAACCTTTATACTAAATGAGTTTATTTGGTCAAGGCTGTATTTATCAAGAGCAGCTTTTGCTGTGAGCAGTATAGAAAAGATGAAGTTTACATTTCTTGTCGTTGCCCCTGCAATTGTTTTGCATGAGATGGGGCATAAGTTTACAGCGCTTGCTATGGGACTTAAGGCAACTTTTCATGCTTCATATCCTGGTTTGATGATAGGAATAGTTTTAAGGCTAATACAGGCGCCCTTCATAATATTTGTTCCTGGTTTTGTTTCAACCATGGGAGGAACACCATTGCAGCACTCTATTGTTGCCTTTGCAGGACCATTGGTAAATCTTTTATTATGGCTTGGCTCTACATTAATACTAAAGAGCGCAGTATCATTAACTCATAAGCAAAGATTAGCATTCCATATAACAAAACAGATAAACATATTTTTGTTCTTTTTCAACATGATTCCTTTTGCTCCATTTGACGGCGGTCATGTTGTAAACGGATTAATACAAACTTTTAGTTAAAATGAAAAAAGGATTTGATACGGAAAAATATTTGGAAGAGCAGACCAAGGCAATTCTTGAAAGGGTGAAAAAGTTTGACAATAAGCTTTACCTTGAATTCGGAGGAAAGCTTTGCTATGACGGGCATGCATCAAGGGTTTTGCCCGGGTATGAAAAGGAAACCAAGATAAAGCTTTTGAAAAAATTAAAGGAAAACATTGAAATAGTCTATTGCATAAGTGCAAAAGACATCCAGAATGGCAGAATAAGGACAGATTTTGGATTAAAATATGATGAGCAGGCTGTAAAAGATATAGATGATTTAAGGGAGCGCGGACTTAATGTTTCTGCTGTTGTAATAACCCTTTATGAAGAAGAGATTTCTGCAAAAAAATTCAAGGCAAAGCTTGAAAACATGGGAATTGATGTTTATCTACATTATATGATAAGGGGCTATACAAATAATTTCAAGCTTGTTGTGAGTGATGAAGGATATGGAAAACAGGAATATGTTGAAACAAAAAAGCCCATTGTGATTGTTACTGGAACAGGCGGCGGGAGCGGAAAGATGAGCTTTTGCTTGGCTCAGATTTATCACGAGCAAAAAAAAGGGGTTGATTCAGGGTTTGCAAAGTTTGAGACTTTTCCGATATGGGACCTTCCATTAGAGCATCCTGTAAATATAGCTTACGAGGCTGCAACCGCTGACTTGGGAGATATAAATATGATCGATCCTTTTTTCCTTAAAAAGTATAATAAAACAGCTATAAATTACAATAGGGATATAGAAAACTTTAGCATAATGCAGAAGATAATAAGCAATTTCCCAAAGAAAGACAGCTTAATAAGCACTTATAATTCTCCAACAGAGATGGGAGTTAACAAAATATCTTGTGGAATAATTAATGATGATGTTGTAAGGGAAGCATCAAAGCAGGAAGTCATAAGAAGATATTTTTGGTACAGGCAGCAGAGAATGATGGGCTCAGTTGACCATGAAACAACTGACAGGATAAAGGTGCTTATGAGAAAGCTTGATGTTTCAATAAGTGACAGGAAGGTTGTTCAACAGGCAAGGGATGCTGCTTTTGAAGCTGCAAAACAGAAAAAAGGCAATAAAAATATTTACTGCGGGGCTGCAATAGAGCTTGATGACGGAAGGATTATCACAGGAAAAAATTCTCCTTTGATGCACGCTGAATCTGCCGCAATATTAAATGCTGTCAAGGAGCTTGCAAAAATCCCTGATAATATTGACCTTCTTTCAGAGGATGTTATAAACAAGATAAGGTTGTTAAAAAAAGATGTATTAAAAAGAAGTTCTGAGAACCTTAATGTTGAGGAAATAATGATAGCACTTGCAATAAGCTCTTCAACTAATCCAATGGCAGGTCTTGCGGTGGAGATGTTAAGAAAGATTAAGGACTGCGAGATGCACACAACACATATTTTAAGGAAGGGTGATGAGGGAGGCCTGATAAGCTTACAAATGCACGTAACCACAGACGCTAATTTTATAATTACCTCAGTCTAAACAAATAATAAATTTAATTCTATTTTGAATTCAATAATTGTTGTTATATAGAATAAATATCATGGTATATTGATTTAAAATAATAACCAAATGTTATTTATAGGGATTTATAAAGAAATGAATCATTTACCTCATCAAATCTTTCAGGTAATATAAAATCTGTATCGAAAACCCTTTGCATTTCGTAACTTAATAAATATTCTCTTCCTGATAGAAGCCGGTTCTTGTTAGTATCATTAATATTAGTTCTGTCTTCCTCATTTCCGCATACTATTATGTCTTTTGAAATATTAATCTCTCCTTTTTCAGAGCTTAATAAGGAATATAATCCATTCATAAGTGCGCTTATAATCTTTCCATCTATGTACTTATCAGATATTGTTGAAACAGTAAGCTTAGGGCATGCTGCAATAGTTATATAATTTTCCAGATTTTTAACTGGCCTTTTATATGCTTTGTATATCTGCTCAATATCTGGATTTGGTTTTAAGTATTCTGTAAATGCGCCGCTAAAGCATGAATCCAATATGAGTGCTTTTTCTCCCTTAACCTTGCTTATCTTTTCATATAATTCAGAAGGGGTAATAAGCTCAAAATCATCATCTTCATTTATACACTTTGAGTCCTTGTTAAGGCAGATACCCTGAATTGTTTTATCAATATTATTTTTCTCAATAATACTGCCGTGAGTAGCAAAATAAAAAACAGTTTTAGATTTTTCATCACTTTTTCCAGCCATATCTTTTATTTTTTCAATCAGGTTTTCTTTTGTCGCATTTTCTGGTATCATTATTTCAACATCAAAATTTCTTTTTTTAAGCTCATCGTTAATCAGTTTGACATCGTCATTCCTTGTGTATTTTTGTTGCAGTATCAAAGCATTACCTTTTTCTCTCATCAAATTTTGAATAGAGTTTGTGTAAAGAATTTTGGGTTTATGAATCTCTTTCTGAACTCTGTTTTCCATATCATAAAAATATCCAAAAAAATTAAGAAAGACAGCAGGAACAAAAAAGCTGAGAAATAATATCTCCTCTCTGCCTTTTTTAGCAATCTCTGTTGTAAGAATATCACCCAAGTTATTGCACAATGGAAAATTATTTCCTTTCCCCCTAACAAAATTATTAAATCTATTTCTAAGTTTTGAGATTTTGCTTTCTTTTTTGTAATTTGGGTCAAATCCAATTAAATTATCCAAGTATATCTTGTTTTTCCCGAATTTTTTCATAGGCGTATTATAATTATATGAGATTTATAAAGTTTTCTGTTTTGTTACTACTTATTTGTTACTAAATAGTGTTATTATGGTATTTTACATTTTCCAAAACATTTATTAATAAATGTCTTTTCCTGTGAGATTATGGCAGAGCAAAACGACATATACAACGAATTTTCAAAAAACAAGCATATATCCAATATGCTAAAATACTATGAAAAAAACTACAAGAAGCTTCTCTTTATTCCAATAATAATACTTGTTTTATCACTAAGTTTTCTAGGTTACAGATATGCAACAACAGGTGAATTTGTTGAGCAGGGAATCTCGCTGAAAGGCGGAACAACTGTAACAATCCCATCAGGTGATATAAACACAGCTGAATTAAGAGAATATCTCACATCTGTTTTTCCTAATTCAGAAATATCAGTAAGAACTCTTGCAAGCTTTGGCGAAGTTACAGCAGTAGAGGTAAGCGCCTCTGATGTAACATCAAAAGAAATGCTCACAATATTAAGACCAAGGTTCGGCGACCTTGAATACAGTGTTGAGGAAATGGGCTCTTCACTGGGAAGCAGCTTTTTCAGGGAAACCTTTTTCGCTTTATTATTTGCATTTTTATTCATGGCAGTGATTGTATTCTTTTATTTCAGGGAGCCTGTACCCTCATTGGCAATAGTGCTTTCAGCATTGTCAAATATGATAGTTACCCTTGCTGTTATAAACATTCTTGGAGTAAGGCTTTCAACAGCAGGAGTTGCCGCTTTCTTAATGCTAATAGGATATAGTGTTGATACAAACATACTTTTATCAACAAAAGTTCTTAAAAGAGACAGGGGATCAATTATAGAAAGGATAATAAGCGGAATGAAAACAGGATTTTTGATGACTCTAACAACCTTTACAGCAGTATTGATTGCATATATATTCTCACAATCAGAGGCATTAAGCCAGATCATGCTTATACTTATGGTAGGCCTTTTAATGGATTTGCTCAACACATGGGTGCAGAATGCAGGAATATTAAGGCTGTATCTTGAAAAAAAAGGTAAAAAATGAACAACGCAAAAAAGATTTTCACAAATGTAAGGGTAATAATAATGCTTGTTGCCCTTCTGCTTGCAGTAGTTGCAATTAGTCCTAACCCTTTTATTAAGGGAGTCTCAATAAGAAGCGTTGATATTGACTCACCGGCAAGCCTTGCCGGAATAGAAAGCCCTAAGCCCAATTCAAATCCAATGAGCAAGGAAAGGATAATCTCAATTAACAATGAGCCAATAAATGATGTAAATGACTACTATTCATTTGAATCCTCTTTAAAGGTTAACAGGACTGTTTTAATTAAAACAAATAAGGCAACATACAGAATATTGACAGAATATAAAACAGAAGAAATCATAATAAACGAGACAACAAATGAAACAAGGACAATAGTTCATGATGACGCAATTGACCTAGGGTTAAATGTTTATAATTCTCCTACAACAAATATAAGAAAAGGACTTGACTTGCAGGGCGGAACAAGGGTTCTTCTTGAGCCTGAAAGAGAAGTAACCAAGGATGAGATGGACATAGTCCTTACAAATATCAAAGAAAGGTTAAATGTTTACGGCCTAAGCGACATTGTTGTAAGGCCTGTTTCAGACCTTTCAGGAAATCATTACATACTTATTGAAGTTGCAGGGGCAAATGAAGAAGAGGTAAAGGAACTTGTTTCAGGACAGGGGAAATTTGAGGCAAAGATAGCAGATGATGTTGTTTTCAGAGGAGGAAATGATATAACTTATGTATGCAGGAGTGCTGACTGTTCTGGAATTGATCCAAATACAGGCTGCGGCCAGAGCAATGGAGATTGGTTCTGTAGATTTAGATTCTCAATATCATTGAGCCCTGAAGCAGCAAGAAGGCAGGCAGAAAGAACAAAAGACCTTGAAATAATTTCAGAAAATAACAATGAATACCTTAATGAGACTCTTGACCTATACCTTGATGACCAAAACGTTGATTCATTGAACATAGGCGCAGAACTTAAGGGAAGCGATGTAACAGACATACTAATCTCAGGCTCAGGAGCTGGCTCAACAAAGCAGGAAGCAAAGTTTAACTCGCTGGAAAGTATGAAGAGGCTCCAGACAATATTGATTACAGGCTCACTTCCAGTGAAGCTTGATATTGTAAAAACAGATACAATATCACCATCATTAGGACAGGAGTTTGTAAAAAATGCCCTTTTCATAGGGATCCTCGTTGTTATTGTTGTTTCATTGATCGTATTTATAAGATACAGAAAAATAGAAATATCCTTGCCCATGATTATAAATTTAGTATCAGAGGTAATAATAATATTTGGAATTGCTGCATTAATAGGGTGGAATATTGACATTGCAGCAATTGCAGGAATCATAATCGTTGTTGGAACAGGGGTTGACCACCTTATTGTAATATCTGATGAGCTTTTAAGAAAAGAGCAGCAGGTGTTCTTTAACTGGAAGCAGAGGATAAATAATGCTTTCTTTATAATAATGGCCGCATACTTCACGACCTTTGTCGCAATGCTTCCATTGATGAGAGCGGGCGCAGGATTATTAAAAGGATTTGCAATAACAACATTAATTGGAATTTCTGTTGGAGTGTTTATAACAAGGCCTGCATTTGCAGCCATGGTCGAAATACTCTTAAAAGACAAGCTTTAAGATGATAATATCAATATCCGGAAAGCCCGGCTCAGGAAAGAGTTCTGTTGGAAAGATTATTGCAGAAAAGCTTAACATGGAATACTATGATATGGGGCATTTCAGAAGGCAGATTGCAAAAAAAAGAGGAATAACAATAAACGAGCTTAACAAGATAGGAGAGAAAGATTTCTCAACAGACAAGGAAGCAGATGACTTTATAGTGGAAAAGGCAAAACAAGAAGATAATTTTGTAATAGTCAGCAGGACTGCATTTCATTTTATTCCAAAGTCATTCAAGGTTTTCGTTGATGTTGATTTGCACACAGGAGCAGAAAGAATATTCAAACACAGCAGGGAGCAGGAAAAGTACAAGGATTTTCAGCACTCTAAACAATCAATAGAAAAGAGAGATTTGTGTGATAGCAAAAGATACAAAAAATACTACAACATAGATGTATTTGATTTATCAAACTATGACCTTGTCATAGACACAACTAATCTTACAATAGAGCAGACAGCTGAAAAAATCATAGAAAAAATCCGATAGATTTATAAATAAAATAAATACACTTTTATTGTTTGTTCTTGCAACAGAGGGATTAAATTGGTTGAAAAAAAAGATTTTGTAGAAATTGAATATACTGGAAAAGTAAAAGACTTGGATATTGTCTTTGATACAACAGACGAAAAAAAGGCCAAAGAGAGCGATGTATATGATAAAAACGCTTCCTATGGTCAGATAATAGTCTGCATAGGCCAAAACCAGGTTATAAAAGGACTTGATAAAGCCCTCGAGGGAAAACAAACAGGAAAAAATTACACTGTTTTGGTGGAGCCTGAAGACGGTTTCGGAAAAAAGGATGCCAAGCTCATAGATCTTATAGCAACAAACAAGTTTATCAAGCAGAATATACAGCCAATGCCTGGACTGCAGGTTAATATGGATGGCAGGATTGGAACAATAAAAACAGTAAGCGGAGGAAGAACACTAGTTGACTTCAATCATCCACTTGCAGGAAAACAGCTTGAATATGAATTTAAAATAAACAGGATAGTTGAAGATGACAAGGAAAAAATAAGATCAATTATTGATATGAGCCTTAATTTAAAAGAAACAGAAGTGGAAGTAAAAGATAAAAAAGCAGAGATAAAAATGAAAATCAAGCAGGATCTTCCAGACCCTGTAAAACAAGTAATTAAAGACAAAATAAAAGAGCTTGTGCCTTCTGTAGAACAAGTTAATTTCATAAAAAAACAGGATGACAAGCAAAAAGAAAAACAACAGGAAAATAAGAAATAATTATTCCGACAGCTTTAAATATTAGTAATAGAATAACAACCTTATATTTCGCATGAGGTGGGTAAATTGGATGATTTTATAAAAGAAAGCAATGATGGGGGCGTTATTGAAACAGAGCATTCCAGAAAAACAAGAGAGCTTGATGCTGAACTTGAAGAAATGCTTGCAAAGCAAAGGGCAACTATCAAGGTTGTCGGAACAGGAGGAGCAGGAAACAACACAATAAACAGGATAACAGAGGTTGGTGTTGTAGGTGCTGAAACTGTTGCTGTAAACACAGACGCCCAGGATTTGCTGTATACCACTGCGGACAAAAAAATACTCATAGGAAAAGATGTCACTCGCGGTTTGGGAGCAGGATCAAACCCAAAAGTAGGCGAGGAGGCTGCTCACGAAAATGAGCAGGATATAAAACACTCAATACAGGGAGCTGATATGGTTTTCATAACATGCGGCCTCGGCGGAGGAACAGGAACAGGCTCTGCTCCAGTGATAGCAGAAATTGCAAAAAAATCAGGAGCCCTTGTTGTTGGTGTTGTAACAATTCCCTTCTCTGTGGAAGGCCAAAGAAGGTATGAAAATGCTGTTATAGGCCTTGAAAGAATGGAGAATATTGTTGATACATTGATAGTCATACCAAATGATAAATTATTAGAATTAGCACCAGACTTGCCATTGCATACAGCATTCAAGGTTGCAGATGAGATACTGACAAATGCTGTTAAGGGAATAGCAGAAATGGTCACTAAAGCTGGATTAATAAACCTTGATTTTGCAGACATAAGGGCTGTGATGACAGGCGGCGGAGTTGCATTAATAGGAGTCGGAGAGTCAGACTCTGAAAACAGAGCAATCGAAGCTGTTGAAAAGGCTGTATCAAATCCATTATTGGATGTTGACATATCAGGAGCTAACGGCGCATTGATTAATGTTTCAGGCGGCACAGACATGACCTTGGATGAGGCAAGAAGAGTGGTTGAAGCAATATCAGAAAAATTGGATGAAGACGCAAAGCTTATATGGGGAGCGCAGATATCAGAAGATATGCAAAACTCAATAAGGGCTATGCTCATAGTTACAGGAGTGAAATCATCACAGATATTTGGCTCAGGAATAAGAGTCTCTGAGAGAAAAAAACAGGAGATTGAAACAGAGCTCGGAATAGAGTTTGTGGATTAAAATGGATTTTAAAAAAATAATTAATAACCTGAAAGGATTTTTCATTGAATGCAAAAGGGTTTTCAGGGTTACAAAAAAGCCGACAAACATGGAATTTAAGACTATTGTAAAGGCATCCGGACTAGGTATAATAGTTATTGGAATGATAGGATTTATAATAAGCATGATAAGACAAATGATTTTCTAAGGTGTTGAAATGGAAGATAGCGAAGAAAAAAAATCAAAAATTTTCATATTAAGGACAACTGCAAATAGGGAAGAGCAGGTAATGGATTTTGTTACAAGCAATGCCACTAAGAAAGGCATGGAGATTTACTCTGTAATAAAGCCGCACGGCATGAGGGGATATGTTTTCATAGAAGCCCAAAGCCATGCAGAGGCAGAGCAGGCTGCATTTAATGTCCCTTACGCAAGAGGTGTTCTGCCAAAGCAGGTTGATTACAGTGAAATAGATCATATGCTTGAAGAATCCAAAAAGGTTGAGATGAATATCAAGAAGAATGACATAGTGGAGATAATAAGCGGCCCTTTCAAGAGGGAAAATGCAAAGGTAACAAGAATCGACCAGACAAAAGAAGAGGTTGTACTAGAACTTCTTGAGGCAGCTGTTCCAATACCAATAACAGTAAAAATGGATACAGTAAAGGTTATAAGGCGCGAGGGCCAGGAGGAAAAGCTGGCTAAATAATTTTCTTTAGCATAAGATTTATATATAATTGGTAAGTTCCTTTCTTTAAAATGGCAAAACAGACTATAGAAGCATTGATTGAAGGCGGCAAGGCAACAGCAGCACCGCCACTAGGACCAGCCTTAGGTCCACTAGGTGTAAATATAGGCCAAGTCATAGCTGAAATAAACAAAAAAACAGCAAGCTTCAAAAAAATGCAAGTTCCTGTAAAAGTTACAGTGGATGATGCAACAAAGGAATTTTCTATATCTGTTGGAACACCGCCATGTTCATCATTGATAATAAAAGAAGCTGGCATTGAAAAGGGCTCATCTAATCCTAAAACAGATAAAGTTGCAGACCTTAAAATAGAGCAGATAATCAAAGTAGCTAAGATGAAAGAGGATTCTCTTCTTGGAAAAACATTAAAGGAAAAAGTAAAAGAGATAGTTGGAACGTGCCGCTCAATGGGAATTCTTGTCGAGGGAATGCCTTCTGAAGAAGCTATAAAGGAAATAAACAAAGGAAAGTTTGACAAAGAGATTAAGGAAGAAAAAACAGAGGTCAGTGCAGAAGAACTTAAAGAACTTGAAGAAGAAAGAAAGAAACTGGCTGAAGAAATGAAGGAAAGGCGTGATGAATTCCTTTCAAAGGCAAAGGCAATAATATCAAAGATGTCAGGAAAGCCAAGGGGAGAGATAAAGTCAAAGCTTACAGAAGCAGAAATCCCCTCAATGATAATAGACGAATTATTGCCTGCAGAAGCAAAGCCTGGAGAGGAAGGAAAACCTGCTGAGAAAAAAGAAGAGCAGCCAAAGCAGGAGAAAAAATAAATAAGTTTAAATATTAGTTAAAATATGTATAATTAAAAAGGGGTGGTCGATAATGGCTATTAGTTCAAAAAATGATGCAAAAAAAGCTCTTTCTGATGTTAATCCAAACCATAATTTCTTTGTTAGAAATGGACACGTTTTAAAGAACATAAAAGAACTTCCTTCTGCATTAAGGAAAATGAAAAAAGATGAATTTGAGCACCATGTCAACAAAGAAAGAAATGACTTTGCAAACTGGATTAAGCACATAGTAAAGGACACAAAGCTTGCAGCTGATTTAATGAAAATAAAAGACAAGAAAAACACAATAAAAAAGATCAGTGACAGAGTCAAATGGCTTGAAAAGAAAGCCAAATAATTTTTTATTTCTAATATATTTCTTGCTCTTCGCGGTATTTTGCCCCACATTTAGGGCATATTTTTTCTTCTTCCTTAAGTTCTGCGCCGCACTTCATACATATTTTTTTATATGGCATTCACGCACCACCTTTTAATTTTTTTATATGGGTTTAGCATCTTTTTTCAGAAAAAGTAATTTTATTCATTTCTGTTGTTATT
>JAGYOA010000027.1 GCA_018399355.1 Candidatus Woesearchaeota archaeon
CAAAAAATATAAAAGAACTTAAAAATAATAATATTATATTAATATATTTATTCAAGATTACCAGCGCATTTAACCGCCTGCGAATCCTGCTTCTAAAACCGTTGTTGCAACAAAGTTGAAAAACAAGGTAACTATGAATGCTATAAATATGTAAAGTATTGTGCTTTTTATTAAATTCTGTCCAATTAAATATCTTTCATTAAGGGAATCTGAGCCGTTTTCAACACCATTTGCAAGTATTGTAAGAATATAAACAATCTGAACAACATACAACCCAACAATTATCTGGAAATAATAGGTTGGCATTCCATCACCAAACATGCTTTCCATTCCGCCGGCGCCCATTGCAGCATCCCCTGATTCTGCTGCAAGGTCTCCCACTTGTGTTCCAAGCTTCTGCAGGATTGTTGTAACCATGGATGTTATTCCAACAACAACCCCTGCAATTGCAGGAGCCATAAAAGATATCTGTGACTTCATTGATGATATAACATCTGCAAGAAGATCCTTTAACCTTTCATCAACTCTGTGTATTTCCTTGATATACCTGGAAACATTTGTAAGCGCCTGTGCAGCAACCATGGGCCCTTTCTTAATGGCCTGTATAAGCACCTTCATTGAGCTTTCTATTATGTTGGAAGGATAAAATAATATTGCCCCTGATTTTTCGTTGAATATTGCTTCCTTAACACCCATGCCGAGCTTGGTTATATTCATGTTGACTACCTGAAAAAAGCTTCCGGAAGTGGTATCTCTCATTACATCCGCAACCTTACTGAATGCAATTTCAGCAGGAATTCCATCCCCTAATCTGTTTCCAAGCTGGAACAGTGCTGATGCAAACTCATTCTCAAGCTTTTTTGTCTGCTCTCTTATCTTAATAAGGTTTTTTGACCTTATATTATGGTATATTCCTATGCTTAATCCAAAAGCAAGGGTTATGAAAAAGCTCAGCAAAGCAGCTCCTAATCCAAAAGGCCCGACTATTTTTTCAACCATTGGACCTTCCTTGGCGACACTCACATGATAGTCAAGAAAATGGAATCCTGCAATTGGTGGAGGGTCAACAAAACCTGGGATAAGAGGAAGTATAACTGGAAGAATTCCAATGAAAAAAAGAAATACTCCAATAAATACACTCAAAAAAAGAGGGTTTATTCTCATCTCTGCCGGTCCTATTTTAAGAATGATATTCTTGTATTTTGCAAGCTCGGGATTGGACTGAGATAAATCTGTTTCACCATAGCCCGTAGGTCTTTTTGAAAGGATTACTTTGCCGAAATAATAAACAATTATAGGTAGACTTACATTATAAATAACAGCTATATGGTACCATTTCACTGTTTCCATAAAGCTGACTATAAGAGGGAGTATAACCAGTCCAAGAAGAGGCATTATGACTCCAAGCATATGAAGCGTCTGCATCGGAGACTGTAAATTATGGGCGTAATGAAGCATCTTCTCGTATGTTCCTTCAAGCATGACATCAAGAGCCCTATCAACTAAAGCCAATCTCCTGTCTTCAGACGGCTCATAAAGCGATGACTCAACAAGATGAAAGGATTCTATGAACTCTATGTTCCATTTTCTCCATGTCTCAAGATAGAGATCAAGGGCTTCTTTTACTGACTCATACTTTTCTGATTCAACGTCCCACAATATTTTTTTCAAATCCAAAGACAATGGGGGAGCGATATGCTCTGCTGCAAATGCTATTGCTCCCTCAAGATTCGATGTATGCCTCATGTACGTAACAACATAGAATATGCACTGGACCATCTGGTTGCTTGCCTTTAACCTCCAGTTGTTTGCTAAAAACTCAGGAAGTTTTCTAAGGACCATCATGAGAATAAGACCAACCAATATGAAATAAAAAACAAAAAAGAATGACTGAAATATGAAAAAGCTGATAAGGCTTCCAAAAAGCATTAAAACAAGGGGAGCAAATATCGCAAAGCTTTCTGTTCCTGAAGGAGTTACATTAAGGTGGCATATGCTTATTGATTCCTCTAAAACTTCAGCGGTTTTTTTATCTGGCTTAAGCTTTAGAATGTTTTCGCTGGTTTTGCAAAGCTTTTCGTAAATGTTAAGCTCATTAGGAAGGTATTCTTTTTTGAAATCTGTGTACTCTTTTGATGACACCTCCTGCACTTTATAATTACCAGCAGAAATGTTCAACTCCTCATTTAGCTTCTCCTTATACTTGTCAAGTATCTTTTTTAGTTCCTGGTCTTCTTCCATAAAGTTATTTGGCTTTTTTGCTTTTCAATTCCTTTTTCAGCCATTCCTCCCATTCATTTAATATCCTTTTGCTGTCCAGAGAGCCTATCTCTTCATGAATTTTGTCAGAAATTCTATGGAATTCATCATTTGAATTTATTACAAAATCAGCCTCAAGTATATTAGGCATTTTAAGCTTGTTGGAATAATCAAAAAGCATTTTTTTTGTGTTTGCCCTCAGCATTATATTGCTCCATACAGCATCCCAGTCAGATGCCCATTCTTTAACGTTTCCAGCAATTGCCTTTAAAATATCTGAATCGCCGTTTATTACATCCTTACTCGGCTCAAGCTGGTCATTTTTTGGATCGTATTTCATTAAATCAGAAAACCCTCCTTCAATCATAGGATCATTCTCCCAGTGTTTCCTGACTTCTGTGATTTCAGTTACTCTTCTCCATTTGTGGAGGCCGTCAGGGCTTTTTATTGGGTTTGCAACAACTATCAGATCTGTTGCCTTGAAAGATGTCTTCGGAACTTTAAGGTCATTTACAACCCTGTCGTAAACTCCATACGGGGAATCACCGTGGATTGTTCCTGCAACAACATTTGCCAGAGCGCCGACACGCATTGCTTCATAAAGAGCAAGCGCTTCTGTACTTCTTACTTCTCCAACAATCAGACATGAATCACCCATTCTCAATGTTGTCCTTATTCCCTCATCAGCAGAAACCTCTGTTGTTCCCTTGGTCATTGCTGCAGCAACTTTCATGGATTGAATGTTATATCCTAATTTCCTTAAAGAACCTACGGGAAGCTCTAATGTATCCTCAATAGTTATAATTCTGTATTTTCTCATTATCTCTACCATGACTGCCCCAAGCAGACTTGATTTTCCTGCTGACCTTGTTCCTGCAACAAGTATTGTTCTTGAGCCGTCTATAACAAAGCTTAACAGGCCTGCGGCCAAAGGAGAAATCATCCTGTTTTTTATAAATAAAGGCAGTGTCCATGGCTTATCTCTGTGTCTTCTAAAAGCGTATGCAAGCCCACTTGGATTGAGGGGAGCAGATATAACTGCTACTCTCGCTCTTGCATTGGGTATTGTTAATTCTGTATCAAGGATTGGATTTGCCTCGTCAAGAGGCCTACCTGAAAGCATTCTTAATTTAGATGCCCATGACTCTGATTCTGTTCTTGTTGGAATAATATTTGTTGAGCATTCTCCAAACTCCTGGTGGACTATAAATATTGGTGTCTGCCCCATTGGACTGTTTATTGTTATATCCTGCACTTTATCGTCCTGAAGCAAAACTTCAATTAATCCAAATCCAACAGTATATCTAACTAAAATATTTGTCAGCTCCTCAACATCTTTTGATTTCAGGGTTAGGTTGCTGTGCTCTGCAAGGTCTTCTATTAAATCATGGCCTATGTTGTAAAAAACCTGCCTCATTCTCTCAGGATTGACAAATTCTGACTGCTTTGGCTGGTATTCGGAAATTATCTTTCTTGCCTTGTCAAGAAGGTCATATTTCTCTTCTGATATCTTGAATTCAGGAGGAAGTATATGATAAAGATACTGCACTGTGTCAGGAACATCAAATATTGTTACCTCATTTTCTCCTATCATATAACTTGCAAGCTCATCTCCCTCTGAAGGATATGAGGCCATTAGTTTAGTGAACATAAAATCCGGCTTTATTGTGGGAGAGAAAATCTGCCTGTAAACACTTCTATCCCCTATTTTAAAACCTGCTATATAAGGCTTTGCAAGGGTAATTAATTTTGTTTTATCAAGAACTGAGATAATATAATTTAATATTGATATGAATTTTTTTTCGCAATGAATGCACTCCTCATTTGATGTTTTTTCAATATTTATCTTTTCTCTTCTTAAGGTCCTTTTAAGCTCAACATATGCTCCGACAGGATCGCTCATAAGCAGATTAAAGATTATATCCTTTATCCTTGAGTACCTGTAGTTTGCGCATTTAGTGCATCCAGAATCAGATGCAAAGTTCATGTACTCAAAAAGCTTTTTCTGTCTGGCTATTTTTTTATATGCCTTTGATATTTCAACTAAAATCTGGGCCTGGTCATAATCATACTCATAATCCCTTTTCTGCGAGAAAACAATTTTTGTAACATTTCCAGATTCTATAAGCTTTGCTATTGTTTTTGACATGCATTGAGGGTTGTCCTCTAAAGAAGGAAGAAATGTGCATTTCTCACAGTTTACCTTCAGTATTGCCTCGTCTCCCTCTCTTATAACTTCATAAGAACAGATTTTTTTACCCTTGAACAACGCCATCTTAACTTTTATTCTCCTCCTCTTTTTTAAGAAGCCTTATAGCAACCTCTATAAGGTGCGATTTATTCCTATATTTAAGATTATCCTTAAGCTGAGAACTAATCCAGTAAACTAGCTTTTTGTCAATGGTTGCGCTTATTGGCTTTTTCATATTATAAAATATATTTAATGTTTTTTATATTATTTTATAATATAATACCTATTTAAATTTTTCGATTATAATATACTACTTTACCGTGCTAACATAAGATTTATTATTAAGAGTGTTTATATTGTTAATTATGGAGCAAGAAACACAAGAACAAAGCCCTAGAATTATGAATGTATCAACATTGATAAACAGTGTAAACAGACGCGTTAGGGTTCTTGAAGAAAGAAATAATCATTTACAGAGAAAAACAGAAGTTATTGAAGACAATATGATAAACAACCACAAAGAAGTTTCTGAAAAAATAAAAAAAATGAATGAAGATGTAAAAGAAATAAAAAGAAATTTTGAAGAGGTAAAGGAAAGCATGAACCTTCTTGTAAGAGAAATCCAGTCAAAGGCAAAAAAGGATGATGTTGATTATTTAAAAAAATATATTGATCTTTGGAACCCTACTGATTTTGTTACCAACAATGAATTAGACAAAGCTGTTAAGAGGATATTAGGCAAGAAATAGAAAATTTTAAAAAGTCTCTGAGAAAACAATACAGTTAAGGTGAAATAATGGCCTTATTCGGCTCAAAAAAAGGTGAAGAGGAAAACAATCAGGAATATGCAAACGCTGACCCTGTTGAACTAGTTCTGCAGATGCGAGATCAGGGGCTTTCCAACAACCAGATAATTTCAAGCATGCAGAGAGAAGGATACCAAACAACTCAGATTTTTGATGCAATGAACCAGGCCGATTTAAAGAGGGCAAACGGAGCTCCTGAGGAGCAAAACCAGTTCTCGCAGCAGCAATTTCAGCAGCAAATATCGCCTAATGAATTAATGTATCCTGATGAGCAGCAGCAATTTCAGCAGCCAAATCAGAATGTTCAGCAGGAAGTTTACAGCCAGCCAACTTATGACCAGGAAGATGCAACAAAAATAGAAGAGCTTGTTGAGGCAATTGTTGAAGAAAAATGGATTGACCTTGTAAAGGATGTAAAAAAGGTTATAGAATGGAAGTCAACTGTTGATTCAGATATTGCGTCAATAAAGCAGGAAGTTGATGACTTAAAGGAAAGCTTTAATTCTTTGCAGAAAAACATAATAGGAAAAATAGATGAGTATGACAGGAATATATCCAGTGCAAGCACAAACATAAAGGCAATGGAAAATGTTTTTCAAAAGTCAATTCCAAGGTTCACTGAAAACATAAACGAGCTTTCAAGAACAGTGGAAGATTTAAGAAACATGCATAATAAAAAGAAAAAGTAATTCTAATTTTATTTCATTATAATCTGCTGGGCTTCTCTCGATATAAAAGTCATTGCAAACGCCCCTATAATAAGGATTAATACTAATCCCAACAATTTTGGATGTGTTAAAGTTCCAACAAGGGCATCCTCTCCTTTTGTTCCAACTTCTGAGTTTTTTCCAGATATATTCATTTCACCGTTTTCTGTGGTTTCAGCTGTTCCTGAAAAAAAAGTTTTTCCAAGGGTTGAAAGGATTATTATAAGGATTATTATAAGCAGAAATGTTCTTGTGCCTCCTTCTGAGCCCATTATGCTTCTTACATCTGCATCATTTGCACCCATAAACCTATAAATTAGCAAGATAAAAAACAGAAAGAAAATTATAACAACAAAAGTTGGTGTTATAATGCTTATTATATCCCTTGTTGAGCTTGAGAAAATAACTAAAACAGCTATAAGAAACGCCAATATGGCGCTAAGATTCTTGTTTTCAGTGGGAAACTTTGTGGCCTGCATAACTGCAAAAACCAGAACAAAAAGGAATAAAAAGTAGAATATTATGTTGAAATATTCAAGCATTCCCATATCTAAAAAAGTTGCCATTTTTACTATGGTTTTTTAACCACTAAATCTCTAAGTGGTTTAAATAAACCTTCTCCTCCACCTGTTACTGCAGCTATTACTATTCCAAAAACAAGCAAAACAAGCACAACGCTTAATGTATCTGAATCAATGTTAAACCAGTTGAACTTCGCCCACCATCCAGCTGAAAGACCAAATAAATATATGACTACTGCAAATGCTATAAAAAGTATCCATCCTGAATTATTATCTTTTGTTTGATATCCAAAAACTCCTGAAAGCATTAATACCATTATTATTGCAACTAAAACAAGGGCAATATCAGGAAGGAAACTGTTTATTATTAAAACAGCATTTTTTCCATGGGGATAGGTTCCCATTATGTGCGGAATAACAACAACCATGGCAAGAACTAATGCTATAATTGTGTTAAACCTTTTACTGTCTTGTCCAAATATCATTGACTTTTGCAAAACTGCAAAAACAAGTGTAAATATAAGCAGGAACGGAAGCATTACATCAAGCATTCCCCAGCTTTCAAGTGTTTGAAAGACCTCGACTAAATTGGCCATTTTTTAACCTCCTTTTTTATTCTTCTTTTTTTTCTTTTTTCGGACCGCCGGATTTGGTTATCCAGCCCATTATTAGTATAACAAAAAATATGAGTATTAGAGATGCAACCCAATCAGTGTTCCACTTGGTGCTCATGAAATCCATTATCCATCCCAGCCATGACTGGCCGCTTTCTGTTTTTATTGCATTGAGGAATATCCCGATTATTCCAACAAACATTATAATAGTGAATATTCCTGTCCATGGTTTTTCAAGGAAAAAACCTTCTTCTTTTTCCTGAGCAAATGAACCAACGAGCATAAGGAAAAGTATTGAAAGCAACAAAAGTATGACGACCTGAGATGAAACTGTTGTTATCACCTCAACAAGCTTTGACGATGCCACAACAAAAAAAGCAACAACAAAAGCAACCATTGCATCCAGGTTCTTTTTTGTGTATTTTTTATTGTCAACCTTGTCATATCCAAAAATCGCTGTTTTTTCAAGTATTGCAAAAACAATTGTGAATACAAGAAGGAATGGAAGGATAACATCATATATCCCAAGCTTGGCCATAAAATCAATTGTTCCTCTGAATACAGATTGCTCAACCATCCTGTATTATCAGTAGTTGAAGTATATATAAAGTTTTCGCTTTTTAAAGAGGAAGTTTTCAACTTTTTATGAAAACGCGCTGATAGTTCATGAATATATTGTTTGCAACTTCTTGCTTATCCATGAATTTTATTTCAGCTATTTTATTTATTGTTCGAATTATGAAAGCCGGCTCATTTCTTTTATCTTTGAATGGGCTAAGAAAAGGAGCATCTGTTTCTGTTAAAATTTGGCTTAGGTCAACAATTTCAACCATTTTCTGGAATTGTTGTGATCTCACTATATTGGTTGGAACTGAAAAATAATATTTAAGTTTTGCAGCTTTTTTTATCAAGTTAATTTTTCCGCTGAAACAATGAAGAACAACTTTTTCAGCTTTTTCTTTTTCAAGTATTTCAATTGTTTCCTGTTCTGCTTTTCTTGTGTGCACTATTATCGGCTTTTTGATTTTTTTTGCAAGTTTTATTATTTTTTTGAATGCGCTAATTTGTCTTTGCTTTTGTTTTTCATCATCATTGTATTTAAAATCCAGTCCTACTTCTCCAACTGCTATTATTTTATTTTTATTTTTCTCAATGAATTTTATTTCATTTTCTATTTCTCCATCACTCATTTCATTGACATATTCAGGATAAAGGCCGAGAGCAGCCTTAACAATATCATACTTTTCGCTTATTTCAAGAACCTTTAAGTTGCTTTCATGATTAATTCCGTTAGTAATAATAGCCTTTACTCCTTGTTTTTTGGCCCTCTGAATAACTTCATCTAAGTCAGAATCAAATTCTTTCATATCAAGATGGGCATGAACATCAACTAATAACATAAAAAGAAAAATTGTTCTTTTTTATTTAAAGCTTTGTTTAATCAACAATAACTGTGTCTAATTTGTCAAGATTGCAGAAGTCAGTTGAGTATGTGTAGGCCCCTGCATTCAGAAAAACAATTTTATCTTTAACTTTTGGATTTTCAAGATAAACCCTATATCTAAATATATCCATTGAATCAGGAGTGCATCCTTTTATAACATAAGGAGTTCCATTTTTTAATTCATTTTCAATCAGCAATCTTATATCTGCAACAAAGGTATCCATTGCAGAATTGAAAACAGAGCAGTTGATAACAATATTATTATCATATATATTGATAATCTCTGCTTCAAGCTTTGCACAAGGGGCAGCAATAAAACGCCCGGGCTCTGAAATCATTTCTATGTTGTAAGAATTAAGCCATTCCTTAAGCTCTTTTATTTTTTTAAATATTAAATCCTCGACATTATCATTGTAGTTTCTATAACCCACAGGCATTCCCCCTCCAATGTTAACAATATCTATATTTTTCATTGTTTCATCAGAAATTGATTTGCTTAATTCATATTTCAATGACCATTCTCCTATGTTTTGTGTTTTTCTGTGAAAGTGTATACCAAGCTTTCCTATATTTTTGTTCTCCCTCAGTTCAGGAATAAGCTTATTAACTTGTGAAGAATAAAGTCCGTAAACATAGTGCTTTCCTGTTTTTACTGTGTTTTCCTTTAACCTCATTCTCAAAAGAAGGTTTATTTTCTTTTTATTTTTAGAAATATAATCAAGCAAAACCTCTAAATCATTCTCATTGTCAACAACAAAGTTTTCAACCTGGTTTTCAAACAAAATATCAAGGTCTTTATCATTCCATGCCTGTGCAAAAAACCATATTCTTTTCTTATCTTTAATATAATTTAAGGATTTCATAAAATGCACTGAAAAAAAGCATTTTGTTTTTTCTTCAAGAATTTCAGCAACGATTGGATTTGTCTTTACGCTGTATGAAACAATGTCTGAAATTTTTTTTATCTTATTGTACTGCTCAATAACCTTTGACCTTGAAAGTATGAACCTTGCCTTCATTCTATTACTCCTTCTTTTTTCAGTGTTTCCAGGGCTTTTATCATAGCTATTGGAAATGTTATTGAAACATCTCCAATCACAGTTGCCTCATCTGCATCATCCTTTACTTTTCCCCATGATTTTGCCTCTTTTGTTGTTGCGCCGCTCATGCTTCCAGAAAAATGTCTTGCAGTAGTCATGTAAACAGCATAATTCATTCCTCCATTTAATAGACAGGAGAATATTGCATGATGCTTTGAAACCCCTCCTCCAAGAGAAATAACTCCCTTTCTTTCATCATGGCTTGTTGAAAAAAGTATATTTGCAAAATCCTTTACAACATCAACCACAAAATCAGGATGTTTTTGCTGGAACATAAAAAGATGAAACCCAAAAGAGCCGTCTGTTATCGCAGGGCAGAATATTGGCACATTATTTTTTGCTGCCTGAAAAAGTATTGAATTTTCATCATCAATCATCAATCCAATCTCTTTCAATAATTCTGAAACAGGCCATCTTTTTTTCTTATCATAAAGCTTTTCAAGCATTGGCATTATCATATCCTCGAATTTTGCATAGCTCTCGTTCTTTATGAATAAATTTCCAACGCGGTTTACCCCTTTTTCATAAAGCTCTATATCATCTATATTAAAATCCCCTATGATGAATTTTTCTCCTATTGCCTTCATTATGTCTTCCTCAAGACCACCTACAGTTGTAACAATCACATCAGCCATTTTAATATTAATAAGCTGGGCAAAAAATCCTCTTAATCCAGAAGTAACCATATTAGAAGTAAAGGTAAGAAATATCTTTACTCCCTCTTTTTTCATTTTAATGATTATATTAGAGGCCTTTTCAAGCTCAACTCCCTGAAATCCAACTTTACCTATTTTTTCCACTAATTCATTAACCTTCATTCTATATTCCCATTTAAAATCATTAACATTATCCATTATAACCACTCCAAAAAGATATAGCTAAAACTACTAAAAAGAAAAAATCATGAACCCATTTTTCTTACTGAACTCATGTTAAAAAGGATAAAAAGGCAGTATTTAAGCTTTTCTATAATCGTGCAAAAGCTTTAAATATAATGCATAATTCTCTTGATATGGTGATAATTATGGGTGTAATTGGAATTGATTTCAATAAAATACAGGTTGAGAGAACAGGCAACCTAAAAGGAGAGATAAAGATAAACAACAATGTTTCTGTAAAAAGTATTGATAAGATAGATGTCCCAATGAAAAAAAGCGACCAGGAAGGCTTAAGTTTTGGGTTTGAATTCACATCAACATATGAGCCAAAGGTTGGCAAAGTAACAATAAATGGAAGTGTCATTGCAGTTGAAGACAAGAAAATAGCAGAGCAGGCTGTAAAAGACTGGAAAAAAGACAAAAAAACGGAAAGCGATATTATGACAAAAGTGATGAATTCAATACTTGAAAAATGCCATATTGAATCATTGATTTTGAGCAGGGAAGTTAAACTGCCTCCGCCAATACCTTTGCCAAAAGTAAAGGCGAAAGAAAAACAAGAATAAAACCAAAACATTTATTTATTACTTTTAATTCTTATACTTTCAGTTAGGGGGTAAAATGTCAGAAAAAGAGATAAAACTAAAGGTTATTGAGGCCCTTCCGGATGATGTAAACAAGGGCATAGTAAAGATTGATTCAGATTTGCTTCCAAAAATAGATTTAAGGTTAGGTGATATTGTAAGAATCAAGGGTGAAAGAGAAACTGTTGCAATAGTTGAAAGAGGATATCCTGGTGATAAAGGTCTTAACCTTATAAGAATGGATGGAATAACAAGAAGAAATGCAAAAACAGGCATTGGAGAGGTTGTTTCTGTTTCAAAGGCAGATGTAAAAGAGGCAAAAAAAATAATAATTGCACCTGCAAGCAAAGGGCTTGTTGTTAATGCTCCTCCCCATATATTCAAGCAGGGGCTTATTGGAAAAGCAGTAACCAAGGGAGATATAATCTCTTTAGGCTATAGCTCTCAAAGAAGAAAAAGTGAGGAAATTGATGATATTTATGATATGATAAGCAAGAGCATGATGGGATTTGGATTAGGAAGCATCAAGTTTGTTGTTGCTGACGCAAACCCAAAGGGGGAGGTTGTCATATCAGAGCTTACAGAAGTAGTATTTAATCCAGAGGCAGTAGAAATAAAAGAGGAAAAATTTCTTGAAGTAACTTATGATGATATAGGCGGGCTGAAAGATGAAATCAGCAAGGTAAGAGAGATGGTTGAGCTTCCTTTAAAGCATCCTGAATTATTTGAAAGATTGGGAATAGATCCTCCAAAAGGAGTATTACTTCATGGCTCACCTGGAACAGGAAAAACATTACTGGCCAAAGCAGTTGCAAATGAAACAAACTCTCATTTTTTATTGATTAATGGCCCAGAGATAATGAGCAAGTTTTATGGTGAATCAGAGGGAAACTTAAGGAAAAAGTTTGAGGAGGCAGAAAAAAATGCGCCATCCATAATTTTCATAGACGAGATAGATGCAATCGCCCCAAAAAGAGAGGAATCTCGGGGAGAGGTTGAAAGAAGGGTTGTTGCTCAATTGCTTGCTTTAATGGACGGGCTTAATGCCCGCGGAAAGGTAGTTGTTATTGCAGCAACAAACATTCCAAATGCGATTGACATTGCATTAAGAAGGCCGGGAAGATTTGACAGAGAAATAGAAATAGGAATTCCAAGCAAAGAAGGCAGGGAAGACATACTAAAGATACATACAAGGAATATGCCTTTGGCAAAAAATGTCAATATTAAAGAGATAGCCAACAAAACATACGGCTTTGTTGGAGCAGATTTAGCAGCATTGTCAAAAGAAGCTGCTATGATAGTGTTGAGAAGGCTCTTGCCGGAAATCAAGATAAGGGAAGACAACACCATACCTAAAGAAATACTTGAGAAATTAAAGATAACAAGAAAAGATTTTAATTCAGCATTAAAAGTAGTAAGGCCTTCTGCATTAAGGGAAGTTTTGGTTGAGGTTCCTGATGTTAAATGGGATGATATTGGCGGTTTAGATGAACAAGTAAAAAAAGAAAGAGAGATCTATTTTATAGAAAATGTG
>JAGYOA010000028.1 GCA_018399355.1 Candidatus Woesearchaeota archaeon
TGTTGTTCATGAAAAAGAAAAAAAAGCTTATGATATTTTAATACAGAAAAAAATAATAAGGGATAATGATGCCGAGCCTGTCGTAAGAGTTGCCTTAAGAAATATAAGGGATTTTGCTATACCCCTAAAAGTCAAGATTAAGGATAATGAGGAAATATTCTGGAAATGGTATCTCACAACAAACCAGGAAGCAGAAACTATAATAAGAGGGATGATAAATGAAAATGAAGAAAAACCAGCCCAGGAGCAAAACAATCTAGAAGAACAACCAGAACTAGAACAAAAAGAAGAGAAAAAAGAACAAGTTAAGGAACAGGAAAAAACAGAAGAAAAACCTGATAATGAAAAAGAAAAAACAGAGAAAGAAGAGGTAAAGGAAAAGAAACAAACAGAAAAACAAGATAAAAAAGAAAATTTTTATCATGAGAAAAAAGAAGAGGATAAAAGCAAATTTATTGATAAAACATCACAAGATCCTTTTCTTAAGGAAATAAAAAGATTCCTTGAAAAAAACAATATTGAATTAGTTGAAAGTAAAATATTAAAAAAGAACTCTGAGCTTGAATTGATATTAGAGCTTCCCAGCTCTGTCGGGACATTAAATTATTACTGCATGGCAAAAAACAAAAAAAGAATAACTGACGCTGACTTAAGCTCTGCTTTTGTGCAGGGCCAGCTGAAAAAGCTCCCTGTACTAGTGATTATCAAAGGAGAGATAACAAAAAAGGCAAAAGAAATGCTTTCAAAAGAGTTTAAAGGAATGAAAATAAAAAAGATATAAAATGGGGACACAGATAAAGTCCATTCTTGAGGCAAGGGAAATATCAATTGATGATTTAAAAGGAAAAACCTTGGTTGTTGATTCCTATAATCTTCTTTATCAGTTTATTACAACTATTCGCGGAAGAGACGGCTCTTTATTAATGGATTCAAGGGGAAATGTAACCTCTCATCTTATTGGAATTTTTTCAAGAATAACAAAAATGATGCAAAAAGAGATAAGATTTGTTTTTGTTTTTGATGGAGAAGCTCCAAAATTAAAGCAAAGGGAAAGGGAAAGAAGAAAAGAAATTAAGATTGATGCAGAGAAAAAATACCAGAATGCAGTTAAAGAGGAAAATGTGGAGGATATGAAAAAATATGCTGCAAGAACATCAAGATTAACAAAAGATATGATTAATGATGCAAAAGAGCTTATTGATGCCCTTGGGCTGCCTATTATCGATGCCCCTTCAGAAGGGGAGGCCCAGGCATCATACATGGTTAAAAACCAAGATGCAGATTATTGTGTTTCGCAGGACTTTGATACTATTTTGTTTGGGTGTCCTTATCTTATAAGAAATCTTTCAATTGCAGGAAAAAGAAAGGGAAAGGGATTGTCATACACGACCATAAATCCTGAGATGATAAATCTTTCTGAAAACCTAAATAATCTTGGTATTGACCAGAACCAGCTTATTGCTCTTGGAATGCTTGTTGGAACTGATTATAATAAGGAAGGTATAAAGGGAATAGGCCCAAAAAATGCCCTAAAGCTTGTAAAAGAGTATGGCTCTGACTTTGAAAATTTGTTTAAAAAGGTTAATTGGAATGAAATTGTTGAAACTAAATGGAAAGAAATATTTAACTTATTTGTAGATATGCCTGTAAAAAAAGACTATAATTTAGAATGGAAAAAACCTAATAAGGAAAAGATAATTAAAATTCTTGTTGATGATCATGATTTTTCTATGGAAAGAGTTAAAAGCACTGTTGAAAAGCTTTTAAAAGAGAATCATAAAAAACAGCAAAAGGGATTAGGGGACTTTTTTTAAAATGGAATGGTATTTTTTTGCAATAACAACTGCTGTTCTTGTTTCAATTTACACTTTAGTTGAAAAAAAAGCTTTGATGAAAGAACATGCAATGGAATTTTCTACTGTTCTTGCTATATTTAATTTTTTGATTTCTCTTTTTCTTATTCCTTTTATTAATATAGACTTTCCAATAAGTCTTCTTGGCTTAATGTACCTTGCTTCATTAATGGGGTCTATTGGGTTTCTGCATATTGCAAAGGCAATAAAACACATGGATGTATCTTTGGTTGCTCCGCTTACAACATTCAGCCCTGCTTTTGTGGTTGTTTTGGCTTATTTTATTCTAGGTGAGAGGGTAACACTTATCCAGATTGGAGGAATAGTTTTGCTTATAATGGGCTCTTTCCTTCTTGAATCAAAAAACCATGGAACAATAAAAATATTTACGAGAACTTTCAAATCAAATTATTTTTATTATATGTTTTTTGCATTAACCTTGTATGGATTTTGCGCAATAATAGATAAATTTGTATTAAAAACAGTTTCACCAGTAACCTATCTTCCAATAATTAATTTATTTCTTGCATTGAATTTTATTATTTTTATAAGTGTATTTCACAATGGGTTTCAGGGAATAAAAAATGGGATAAAAAGCAATGGCAAATGGATTTTTTTAGTTGCTGTTTTGATATCGTTATCAAGGCTTTCTCAGTATCAGGCCTTTTCAATGGCCTATGTAAGCCTTGTGATCCCAATAAAAAGGATGTCTGCCTTCTTTGCCACATTGATAGGGGGCAAAATATTCCACGAAAAAAACCTTGCTAAGAGAATTTTTGCCTGCATTATAATGCTCTGCGGCGCTTTTCTTGTTATTTTAGGTTAAATTTAAATACTGTTTATTGATATTTTATTTTATGTTGTCGTTAAAAGTTCCTTTGAAAAAAGCAGAGCAGGTTAAAAAATACCTAATAAACAATAATCTTTTTGATAAGGAAAGGGTTTTTGAAAAAAACAAAAATTTCATATATTTCCCAATTCTTGAAAAAAATAATTTAAAGAAGAAATTCAGTTTTGTTGATTTTACAAACAAAGAATTAAAAAAAGTAAAGAAAGAAAGCATAACTGACTTATTAAATAAAAAACTAACAAAAGAAGAATTAAGCCTTGTTCCTTCTGCTTTTGATGTTATTGGAGATATAATAATTCTTGAAATAAAGCCAGGGCTTGAGAAAAAAGAGAAGATTGTTGCAGAGGCCTTCCTTAAATTAAATAAAAACATAAAAACAGTTGCAAAAAAATCAGGAATTCATAAAGGTGTTTTCAGGACTCAAAAACTAAAGGTTTTAGCAGGTGAAAAAACAAAGGAAACCATACATATTGAAAACAATGTAAGAATAAAGCTTGATGTTGAGAAAGTTTACTTTTCCCCAAGATTGAGCAATGAAAGAAAGAGGATAATGAAAATTGTAAAGCCAAATGAATCAGTCTTAGTTATGTTTTCAGGATGTGGACCCTATCCTGCCGTGCTTTCAAAAAATACAAATGCAAAAGAAATTTATGGTGTTGAAATTAATCCAACAGCGCATAAATATGCAGTTGAAAATATTAAACTAAATAAATTAAGAAATGTTGAATTGTTTTTAGGTGATGTTAATGAGATTCTGCCTGAACTGGGCAAAGAAATGATTAGCTTAAAGTCAAGATGGCAAAAAAAGTATATTCATCCAAAGTTAAAGCAAAACCCTAAATTAATAGAATTTTACATGCCAGAAAAGGATATGGAATCAGAAAAAACCTTATTGAAAATAGACAAAACAATAAAAGAACTTTCAAAAAAGCAGATAAAGATAATGATTCATATGCCTTTTAGTTATAAAGGAGAATATATAGGTCTTTCAAAAAATAAGAATAATTCAAAAAAATCATTTGAATGCATAAAAAGGCTTGATTGGCTTTCTAAAAATAATTCTAATGTAATTGGATTTGTTTTTCATCCTTTAGGTGAAAATTTTAATTTAGAAAATTACAGTGAAAAATATTTCTTTGAAAATTTAGATTATCTTGAAAAACAGAATCTCCTTGATAATCTTTATCTGGAAAACTGCCCTGGGCCTATTTTTGGTTCAAATAAAGATATATTAAATGTTATAAAAAAATCAAAGTTAAGGCATATGTGCTTTGACTTTGCACATTATATGATAAGCAATAAAAAGATAAGTGTAAAAGACTACAAAAATATCTCATCAGAGATTGATGTTTATTCTCATGTTGTGAACCATAAACTGAATAATAAAGAGCACTGCTGCAGACTAAGAGAGGGAGATATTGATTTTAAGGAATTTGCAGAGCATATTGATAAAGGATGCATTGAAGTTTACAGCAAAAGCGAGATTGAGGCAGAAGAACAAATAGATGACTGGAAGTATTTTTTATCAATAAAGCCAAGAAAAAAGTTTGACAGGATATTAATGCCTCTGCCAAAGTCAGCAGAGGATTTTCTCGAGCTGGCCTTAAAATCAATAAAAAAACAAGGAATAATACACTTCTATGACTTTCTAAATGAGAATGAGTTTTATAAGGCCAAAGAAAAGATAATAAAGGCCTGCAAAAAGGCAAAAAAGAAATGCAAGATTTTAAGAATTGTCAAGTGCGGCCAACACGCCCCTCATGTTTTCAGAATTTGTGTGGATTTTAAGGTTTGTTAAAACCAGAATATGCTTCTAAATGTAATTCCTAGTATTGTTGCAATAAGTCCAAAAATAAAATTAAAGACAACTATAAAGGCAAGGTGTATCAACCAAACAAGAGCTGCCTTATACCACTTTAATCTAAAAACTTCATGATATATCCATATCAAAATAATAAAAGCTATTAAAGCTCCCCATGTTCTGAAAAGAAAGTTTATGATTGAAACTATTATTCCTGAAATCAGGGTTACAATTGCTGTCTTAAAAAGAGTTGTTTTTCCATTAAGCAGCTTAACAGCAAAGTACAAAGGAAGAGCTGAAATTAGGAATATAATTATCAATATAAGAAATGCAATTATTACTGCTGTTGTTATTATCCCTATCATTTTTTAATCAATTTATTATTCTTTTTTTGTTCAGTTCCACCTATACCAATAGTAAACAAAGTAAACGAAACCAGTATAAATATTGCCCCAAGAGAATAACCTTGCGGGGAAGGCGATTTTGGAAGGCCAATAACTGCTCCAGTTATATTTGCCTGTAAATTAACTAATAAAGATAATCCAAAAACCAAAAAAACAAAACTTAGTATAGATGCTGTTTTCTTTTCCATTATAGGTATATATGGGTTAATCATATATATAAAACTTTCTAGACTTTAATAGAGATAATTATATATATAATATAAACTTCTTTTATACTGGCGTGTGCGATGAATTGGTGAACACCAACTGACGAAAGGATGATGAACGGAAGTAACTCATGAGCACATGCCTTTCAATAATAATGAGAAAAATAAAATAAGAATCAAACAACAAACTTGCCTTTCTTTATTATCCAGTGCATTTTATTGTCTTTATCAAGGCCGTATATATCCATTTTCTGCTTTGGTGAGTTAATCACAATATCCCAATGATACAATGTTTTCCTGTCAGGGTCAAAACCCATGCCCAATGCAATATGAATCATCCTTGCTATTTTTTCATTAACAATCAGATAATCAGAAAGTTTTGCATGTGGATTAAGGTTGACTGCAAACTCTCCAATATAATTAAAGCATCTTTTGTACATATCTGTCATTGATTTAGGAAGGGCCTTATTTTTTTCTATTCCTTTTATCTTTTTTATAACATCCTTTTTCTGTTTTTTAATCTTGTCAACTATATTTTTTGGGCCGTCAATTATTCTGTAAATGTTATCTTTCACTTTTATAACTAAGGGCTTTCCCTTGTCAAGGCGATAGCTCTGGTCAATGTTTATCACAACATCTCCAACAAACAATCCTTCTAGTTTTTCTGGTGTTACAAATACCTCTCCTGAAGGAAAATTAGCATAAAGACCTGTTTTAAGCCCTGTTTCCTTGTAATACTGCTTGTCTATCTTTGAGGTTACATCAGAATCAGATGCAATAAAATACCTTCTTTTGTTTTTCTCACCAACTAAATGCACTGTGATGTCTGTTTTAAGACCTTTAATTTCCTTTCCAATAACCCTTATTTTCTCGCACTTGTCAAGTATTGATTTTATCTTGCTGCTCCTCTTCCTTATTGTTTCATAGTTAACATTGCATGTTTCAATAAAAATATCTATAGGGAGTGTTTCTGTCATTGCATATCTCATCATAGGGTCACGACTTTCATATTTTGTCTGTGCTTCATATCTGTCTTTAAGCATCATCTGCCCGGGGCTCATCCATCTTGACTTTTTGTTTAAGGTTGGATAACCAATATTCTCTCCAAAAAACATCTTTCCAGAATATCCCTTTCCATGTATTCCAAATCCTGCATCAACAAACTCCATTTTATTTGATTCAATTAATGGAGAAAGTTTTTTGAATTTCTTGAAAACAGCTTCATCAACATTTTTATCAATCTCACATCCTGTTAAGGTGGATTTTAAATCAACTGTTCTCATGCTTTTTGCAACCATTGAAAATCTGTTTGTTGATGCTCCCAAAGAAACATCAGCTTTCATCTTTTTTGCCTGAAAGGCCATTGCCATCGCAATATCATAAGACCCAAGATAATCATTTAATGGAAGTTCTAGATCTTCTTTTTTGGGTATTAGTTCAAAGGTTATTCCAATCCTCTCATTTTTCTTTAAATCATAACCTTTCTTAAGGATTGTTTTTGCAGTTTCAACAAGCTCATTCCATCTGTATTTTTTATGCCAATCGTATTTATACCCTAAATCAATTGTTCCCTTAAATCCATTTTTTCCTGATTCTATGAAAAACTCAGGTTTTTTGAATATATCCTTGAAAGCCTTTGTTTTTGTTCTTCTATTAACTTCCTTTATAAAAGAGTCAAGTGCTTTTGTCTTATTTGTCTTAAGGCCTTTCTTTAAATCATCATAAGCCTGCCATATATTTTTCAGGATCTCAAGATTTTGTGATTTTTCATTCTTTACAACAACATGCATATCTGCATTAAGGTTATGTACTGCCCTGCTTAAAGGGGCCAGAGAATAAAATGATTTTTCATTCTTTAAATCACAGACAACAAACAAAATCTTATTCTCAATCTTGCCTTTCAGCTGCTTTTCATAATAATTCACATTGCTGTTGAATTTTCTTTTATTGTATTTCATAATTCATCAACCTCTTTTCGCTTTTTGTTAATATTATTGGTTTTTGTCTTAAAAGAATTGTGTCCTCAATCCTGATTCCATAATTCCTAAGATATATGCCTGGTTCAATAGTAAAGGCCATACCTTTATCAAGCTTTTCATTTGACTTGATACTTATGTAAGGTTTTTCATGAATTCTTTTTCCAAGCCCGTGGCCTGTGCTGTGAATCATCTTCTTATTATATCTTTTAAGATGCTTTCTTGCCTCATTAGCTATATCTTTACATAAAACTCCTGGCTTTAATTTTTTTATTGCGCTTGTCTGTGATTTCAAAACCATGTTGTAAAGCTGTTTTTCTTTTTTTGAAGGTTTTCCAATAAAAATAGTCCGAGTCATATCAGAGCAGTATCCATTATACTTAACACCAAAGTCAATAACGCAGAATCCCCTTGATAAATCCTTGTTGTTTTCCTCATAATGAGGATTAGAAGCGCTTTTTCCGGATGCAACTATTGGTTTAAAAGACTGCTTAAGCTTTCTTTTTTTTATTTCTTGTTTAATAAATCCTGCTATATCTGACTCATTTTTAAAATTAAAATTTTTAATCATCTTTTTGAATATAGAATCAGTTATTATACATGCCTTTTTTATGTTTTTTATTTCTTCTTTTGTTTTTATCTTTGCCATTTTAAGCAAAGAATTATAAATCATTAAAAAATCTTTGTTTTTATGTTAAAGAAATACAAGCTGAAAAACGGAATGAGAATAATTGAGCTGAAAAGAAAATCAGATATTGTTACTGTACAAATCAATGTTAATGTTGGCTCAATAAATGAGACAAAAAAAATAAGAGGAATATCCCATTTTATTGAACATATACTTTTTGAGGGAACGAAGAAAAGGAGTTCTGAGGAGATTGCAAACAGCATTGAAAGCTTAGGAGGGCAGCTTCTTGCATACACTTCAGATGAAAACACGTGTTTTTTTGTCAAAATAAAAAAGGAATATTTTGAAAAAGCCCTTGATATTTTGTCAGATATTCTTATTAATCCTTGTTTTGAAAAAAAGTTAATTGAAAAGGAAAGAAAGATAATATTAAGCGAGGTAAGCATGGTTAAGGACCAGCCACTGCACTACCAGTTTGTGTTATTTTCACAGGCATTATTTGATAAGTTTCCAGCAAAAAACCCAATATATGGAAGTGTTGAAACAGTTAAGTCAATAACAAGAAAAAATTTGATTGATTATCATAAAAAATTTTACACTGCTCCAAACATGATATTAAGTGTTGTGGGAGATGTAAAAAACTGTAAGGAAAAAGTAAAGAAATATTTTGAAAAAACAAATAAGAGTAAAGTAAAAATATTGTTTAAGGAAGAGAAAAAGAACAGAAAAAAAACAATAACAGAAAAAAGGAAAATCAATCAAAGCTATGCGGTTTTAGGTTATAAGATTCCTAAAAGAAACAATAGAGATTCATATGTATTTGATGTTATAAGAGCTGTTCTTGGCCGCGGCCTTTCAGGAAAGCTTTTTAGGGAGATTAGGGTTAAGTACGGCCTTGCATATGATGTTGGTGTTTACAATGAGCCTGGAATAAATTATGGTATTTTTGCTGTTTATTTCTCAACAGACAAGAAAAACATAAAACAATGCATAGAGATAACCTTAAATGAGTTTAAAAAACTTAAAAATATAACAAAAAAAGAATTAGATGAGGCAAAAAAGTTTATTGAAGGAGAATTTGCAGTGAATAATGAGGACAGCCAGAGGTTAGCAGCTAACTTAAACAAGTGGGAAATTTCATCAAAAGCAGAAGACTGCCTTGATTATGTAAAACAAATAAAGGAAGTTTCAATAAAAGATATATCAATAATAGCTGAAAAATACCTAAATGAAAAATATTCTATTGCTGTAATAGAACAATCATGATTATCTTGTAACTTTGAAGCTCCTTACTTTCTCAAGAAGCTCTTTGGCCTTCTTATTTTTCTCAAAATGATCCCTTACAGGCCTTACAATCTCATTAAGATAATAAGCTGTTGCTTTTTTTAAGTCAACAGGATGCAAATCACCTGAGCTAAAAACTTTAACAAGCTCATCATAACTGTTTATTTCTAAATCTCCTCCAAACTTTTCAGGCCTTACAATACTCATTGTTTTAAACTTTTCAAATATAATATATTTTGCATATTCCATTAATGGATTCTCTTCAACTATTTTTTCAGAGCAATATGCCTTGTTTATTTTTCTATTTATATCCTGTTCTGTGTCTGTCATGAATATTGCGCTATCAGGCTTTGATTTCGACATCTTTAAGTCAATTCCGCGCTCAGCCCCTGTGCTTGCACTTGTTGGTTTTCCCAAACCCATAAGCATATGATGGCTTACAACAACTGGTTTTCCCCAGTTAAGCTTTGGGCCAACTTCACGGGCAAGCATATTGACCTTTCTTTGATCCATACCAAGCTGGGCTATATCTGCCTCTAATTCAAATATATCAGCACACTGCATACAAGGATATAATATTTGAGAGGCCTGCTGTACATCACCATCATTTCTTCCCATAATCTGGCCGCATCTTGTTATTCTTTTCACAGTTGTGTTTCTTGCAATCTGCATTACCCTTTTCCAATAATCCATGTTATTTACTATATCTGATGCCCTTAGAAATTTAACCTTATCAACATTCATTCCGCATGCTTTCCACACTTCTATAAGATAATCGCCGCAAATCTGTATTTTGCTTAGGTCTCCACCAAGCTTGTTGTTTGCCCATCCGTGCCAGTCAGCAGCGTACATTTTAAAATTAACACCTGCATCAACCATCTTATTAACATTTATTGCTCTCATTACGCCCTGGGCTATGTGAATTTGGCCTGAAGGCTCAAAACCGTCATAAGCTATTGGATGCTCTTTTGTCTGAAAAATCTCTTTAAGCTCCTCTTCTGTGACTATTTCCTCTCCAACCTGCTTTACAAGCTCAATTTTTTTGTTTATATCCATTTCAACCAATATTAAGAATTAAAAGCAAATATTAAAATGTTTTTGTTTTAAAGTTGAAAGAAAGCTGATTAGGACTTTTCTTTTTGATTTGCTCATAAACTTTTTTATGTTTATTGTATTCGCAAACAAAATTATAATTTACCTTGAAAAAAGGGTCTTCTTTAATCCTTCTTCTATATTTTCCATCTAATTCTGTTAATGGTTCCTGAATACTGCAATAAACCCCTTCATCATCATTCACAGAATATATTGGTTTTCCCTTACCTCTTTTTATACATAAATCACAAAGATCACTGATTTCTTTTTTCATAAAAAAAGGCTTAGCTAAATAATATTAAAAGGTTTTTATTTAAGAAAATATTTTTTAGAAAAGTGGTTTTATAATTTATATTAAAAATTAAATTTAATTTATACAAATTCTTTATTATCTAAAACATTGGCCTCTTTATAATCTCTTTTTAGTAAATTAGATTGTTTCTCTCCTGATCCTGATTCTATAAACGTGTTAAATCCTTCTTTGATTGCTTTTTTTAGGGATTTTTCCCATTGCACTGTTTTGTATATCTGTCCAACCAAAGACTCTTTTATTTCGTCTGGTTCTGTTATAAAGTCTCCGTTCAAGTTGGAAATATAAGGAATTTTTGGCTTATTGATTTTGATATCTTCTAATACTTTCCTCATTTTGTCTGCAGCAGGTTTCATAATGCTTGAATGAAAAGGCCCCTCAACATTAAGATAAACTACTTTTTTGATGTTTTCTTGGTTTTTGAGATGTTCTACTGTGTTTACCAAGGCATTATTATTCCCAGATATTATTATTTGTGATGGAGAATTTATATTTGCAATCTCAACAATATCTTTTTCTGATGAATATTTACAACACACTTCTTTAACCAAATCAACTAGTTTTGGATTATTGTTTAAAACAGCTGCCATGTAAGAAGTGCCTGGCTTTATCTTTTTTTTAGGTATGCATTCACTCATTAATTTTGCCCTTTTGCTTGCTAAGGTTATTGAATCTTCCAATGATATTACTTCTGAGGCAGCTAAAGCAGAGTATTCCCCAATAGAATGTCCAAGATTTAATAAACATGGAACTTTCTCTTTTAAAACATAAAAATGAGCCATATTGTTTAATAGAATGGCTGGCTGGCAATGAATTGTTTTCTTTAGTTCTTCTTTTGGGCCATTAAACATCAAATTGGTGATATCATACCCTAAAATCTCATTACCTTTATCAAAAATTTCCTTAACAGAATCATATTTTTTATACAATTCTTCTCCCATATGTTTAGATTGAGAGCCCTGGCCTGGAAAAACATAACTTATTTTCATTAATAAACCTCTTTTGTTTTTGATTTTTAATATATAAATAACTTTGTAAATTTAATTAATAAACAAGAAAAATTAATTACTTAAGGTCTTTCCAAATTGAGTCAAACATCTTGCTCATTGCTGAAGCAAATACTGGTGTTTTAACCCATACTCCAAAATCATAGCTTGGATGAATATCTTTGTCATCCATTGCCATAAACCATAAATCCTTATTGTCAATCACACAAAATCTGGCATTCATATCTTTTATATTTCTTAGTTCAGCAAATTTAGAAAGTTCTTCTGTTATTTTTTTGGAATTATTTTCTATTGGTGCAGCAATCTTTATTTTAACACCATTTTCGCTTAATTTTTTAAGGGTTTTTTTAAGAATTTTATTTTTTCTTTCAAGACCTTCTGCTGTTGTCATAAGAAAAACATTTTCAGTTGCATTTTTCATAAGCATATCTAAATGGTTATATGAATTCTGCCTTCCCTTTAATGAACCTGAAAAGTCATTTGGCTCTATCATCTTAACGCCGTTTGTAAACAATGCATTAAGCTCATTTAAAACTCCTGATGATTTTATATTATCAAGAAGCTTTCTTTTATGATTTGTATCTTCATCAATCTTTTTCTTTATTCTTTCAATAACCTCTTCTGGCTGCACAGCAATATATTTTATAGGCTTTCCAACCTTCATTATAATAAATCCTTTTCTTTCCAATGACTCTAGAACATCATAACTTCTTGACCTTGGAACATTTGCAATATCACTTAACTCTCCTGCTGTTGAAACACCTCTTGATAAAAGTGCAGTCCAAAGCTTTGATTCATAGCTGTTCAACCCAAAATCCTTTATTTTCATTAAAAAATCCTTTTTTACAAT
>JAGYOA010000029.1 GCA_018399355.1 Candidatus Woesearchaeota archaeon
TATCATCATTTATTTCAAAACCTTTCCTGTTTTCATGAACCACATATAAAGGTCAAGCTCTGCAGAATTCATATTAAGCTTTTTTGCGAGGGCATTAAAAATATCCTCAATCTCAATATATTTTTTTCTTGTAATTGATTTTGGAATTTCCTTTATTAATTTATTTTCCTTCATAACTCTGAGGATATGCCTGTCTATTATTGCAATTTTTTTATAGCCAACATTTCTCATAAAATGGCTTGCCTCCTTAAAACCAAGGCCCTTTATATTGTCAGCAAGCCATTGCCTTGCTTTTTTCTCTCCTTCTTTATTTGTTAAACTAATTATCTTGTCCTTTATGTCAATATGCTCTCTTGCACAGATAATATATTTTGCCTTGTTGTTGTGAAAGCGGTGCTTGTTTTTTCTTATTGTATCTTTTATTTTATCATGCGAATATTCACAAAAACCTTTTGATTTTAATTCATCCTGAATTTTAAGCCCTGTAACTGCCTTGGAATTAGCAGTTAAGATGCAAAAGCAAAGTTCTGAAAACCACTCTTTTGTGTTTTTATCTTTAAAGCTTTCAAATTCCTTTAATCTTTTGTCTACAGTTTTCCTCAATTTAGAATTTTTTAAGTTTTTTATTTCATCAATTAATTTCATGTTAAGAAAAATAAAAAAATCAGTTCACCCAAAGTCCGTGCACATTGCAGAGTATTCTTGCCTTTAATCCCTCAGTGTTTGGGATACAGAATTCTGCCTCTGGCTTATCCCCTGCTTTTAGACGTTTTCCAACCATTACATTGCCATCCTTAATAACCTGTATTAATTCAATATGATGCTTTTCTTCCATTGGATGAGGTATAAAACCAACCTTTACCTTTATTCCCTCTTCTGTTGTTTCTATAACAGGAACATGTTTCTCTTTTCCTTCCTGTCCCTCTGTGTGCTCTTCAAGAAGATTCATAGGCTGTCCGCAGCATACTAGTTCACCAACACCATTTTCAATTACAGAAACAAGATTTCCGCATATTTCGCATTTATACATCTGACCAACTTCAGTCATATTACCACCCCAAATTAAAAAATTATAAAGAAATATAAAAACTTATTCTTTTTCGGTTTTTTCAATCTCTTTTTCTATTGCAGGCTTGTCAAAACCAACAATTATCTTTCCGTTTATCTCTATTTGTGGAACTCCCATCTGTCCTGATTTTGATATCATTTCCTTTGCTTTCTCCTGGTCTTTTGAGACATCAAATTCCTCAAAAGATATGTTTTTTTCTTTGAGAAAATCCTTCAATACATTGCACCAGGGGCACATCGGTGTTGAGTATACTTTTATTTCTGCCATTTTTCCTCCTTATTCACAGCATTCACATCCTTCTTCAAAGCACATGCACTCTGGCTCATAGTACTCTTTTGGATGTTTGCATGATGGACACTCTTCTGGCGGTTCTGTTCCCTCATGAACATATCCGCACTTAGAGCATTTCCACCTTATTGGTTTTTGTCTTTTGTAAACAGTTCCTTTTTCAACCATTTCCAAGAGCTTTTTGTATCTCTTTTCATGATTTTCCTCTACTTCGGCAATTTCTGTGAAAAGTTTTGCAGCTTCTTCATTACCTTCCTCTTCTGCCTCTTTTTTCATTCTTGGATACATCTTTGTATGCTCAAAATTCTCTCCCTCAATTGCTGCCTTTAAATTTGCCTTTGTGTCTCCTATTCCTTTTAAAAGCTTGAACTCGTCTTTAGCATGCTGAGATTCATTGATTGCAGTTTCCTCAAATATTTTGGCAATATAATGATATCCCTGTTTTCTTGCGACCTTTGCAAAATAATCATATTTGTTTCTTGCCTGGCTCTCCCCAGAAAAAGCTTCTTTTAGATTTTCTTCTGTTTTGCTCATTCTACCAACCCCCTAGAAGTTTAAATAAAGTAATTTCCTAATCATATTTAAACCTATTGAAAAAAAAGCAAAACCTAAAAAAGAGATAAATTTACTACTTACATGTAATAACAAAATAGAAAGATTTATATACTAGTTTTACTTATAATCTTAATATATAATGGAGGTGTTAATAAAATGGTAAATGCTTTAATTGATAAATTAAATGATGAGGATATTCAGGAAGTTAAAGATAGAAGAGAAATGGTGGAAAACAAAATAGATAGAATGGTTTGGCCTTTTGGTGGTATTGACAGTTATGCAATAGGTAATGTCTCATATATTGAGGATGGAAAAGAGGTTACTGAAAGAGTTAAATGGCAAAAGGCTTATGAGCTTGCTGAAAAGAAAAATGAAGGTAAAATTTATAATATAAAGATTTTGCCACATGACTTAGGAAAACTTCTTGGATCAGTTGACCGTTCTTTAGGAGCAGCCTTAAGCACATCTCCAAGAAATGTAAATGGAAAAATAAAACATGCAGTAGAATCAATAAGTATGCTTTATATCTTAGGAGAAAAACATTCTCAAGAATTCACTGACAAAATTAAGGAAGGGCTTAAAAGTGGAAAAAATCCCTCAGTCGCAGAAGCAATAGGAACTATGCTTCTAGGATATAATATGATGGATATGTATGATGGTATTTTTGGTAAGAGATTCGAAAATATAAATGACAAATATAATCAAGATAGGGACCCATTAACATCAAAAATAGAAGAGTGTAACATAAGAAAGGGAAAGAATGTAGTAGATTATATTGGTTATTTAAGAAAATAATTTTTTTTTATTTTCTAACACAAAAACTTTATATATTGGGCCTATTTCTTTTAGAGAATGGAAATAAAGGAAACTATATTAAAATACGCACTTCAGAATGCTGTAAAGTTCAATGGGAAGGCCAATCCTGGAACGATTATAGGCAAGCTTTTAATGGAAGATGAAAGCCTTAAAAGCAAAATAAAAGAGCTTAGCAAGGATATTCAAACTACTGTAAAAGAAGTTAATAAGCTTTCATTGGAAGAGCAGAAAGAAAAATTAAAGAAGATTGCTCCTGAAATGCTTGAGAAAAAGAAAGCTGAGAAAAAAGGCCTTCCAGAGTTAAAAAATGCTATTATAGGAAAGGTCGTAACAAGGATTCCACCAGAGCCTTCTAAATATAATCACATTGGGCATGCATTAAGCTTCTTATTGAATTACCTTTACGCTAAAAAATATAATGGAAAAGCAGTTTTAAGGTTTGAAGATACTAATCCCTTGGCATCAAAGCAGGAGTATGTTGATGCAATGAAAAAAGATGTTCTTGAATATTTAAATATAAATCCGGACAAGATTGTTTATGTCTCAGATGATATGCCAAAGTTCTATGAGCTTGCAGAACAGCTAATAAAAAAAGGAGAAGCCTATGTCTGCTTTTGTGAGAGAAATAAAATGAGAGACCTAAGGCATAAAGGTTTGCCCTGCGATTGCAGAAAAAATTCCCCTGAGAAAAATCTTGAAGAATGGAAAAAAATGTTAAACAAAGAATACAAAGAGGGAGATTGCGTCTTAAGATTAAAGATTGATTTAGAATCAGACAACCATGTTATGCGCGACCCTGTTATTTTCAGGCTATGCTATACAGAGCACTACAGACAGAAAAACAAGTATAATGTCTGGCCAATGTATGATTTTGAAAATGCGGTTGAGGAGGAGTTTTGTGGTGTAACCCACATCCTAAGAAGCGCAGAGTTTGGAAAGATGAGGATTGAGCTTCAGGATTATATAAAAGACTTATTTGGATTTAAAAGACAGGAAGTCATACAATATGGCCGCTTTAATGTTGTTGGAGCAATAACACAGGGAAGAGAGATAAGGGAATTAATCTCAGAAAAAAAAGTCATAGGATGGGATGATCCAAGACTTGTTACATTAAGGGCATTAAAAAGAAGAGGAATAAAACCAGAGATGTTCTATGAGCTTGCTTTAAAGGTTGGATTATCAAAGACACCAACAAATATTGACTGGAGTGTTATATCCTCAATAAACAGAAAGATTGTTGATGCGAGCGTAAACAGGTATTTTTTTATAGAAAATCCAGAAAAAATAAAAATAAAAAACTCTCCGGAAAAGGAAATAAAAATAAAGCTTCATCCAGAGCAAGAAGAGAGAGGAACAAGAGATTTAAGAATAAATGAAAATTTCTACATCTCAAAAAATGATTTGAAGGATTTAAAGCAGGGCAAGTTATACAGGCTAATGCACGCATTTAATTTCAAAAAACAAAAAGAAGGATTTGTCTTTGATTCAGAAGAGCTTGAGAACTACAGACAGCATGGAGAAAAGATAATGCACTGGCTACCAAAAGATGAAGATCTTGTTGATGTTGAAGTTTTAATGCCTGATGCTAAAATTATAAAAGGGGTTGCAGAACCTTCTGTAAAAAACATAAAAATAGACGAGGTAGTGCAGTTTGAGCGTTTTGGATTCTGCAAATTAGACGAGATAAAAGAAAATAAGCTTATCTTTTGGTATACGCATGATTAGAAAGATTTATAAAAACTTTAAAGTTCTTTTTATTGAGGTGATATAATATGTCTGAGATGATAATTGTAAAAGCAAAAATAAAGGAATTTGCAAAACACGGTAATGACAAGTTAAATGTTTCTGGTGAATTTGCAGAAGAGCTTGACAAGAGAGTTAAGTGCCTTATTGAGGAAGCATGCAGAAGAGCTAAAGAAAATAACAGAAACACTGTAATGAAAAAAGACCTTTAAGTAATTTCTTCTAACTTATTTTTTATTAAGTTAAGATGTATTTTTAGGTTATCAAGCCTTACATCATCCTTGTTTTCTTTTTTTAATTTTGTGTAGGTTGATTCAAGCAGACTTATTTTCTGCTTTATCGTGCTGATTCTTTTGATTTTCAGGTATTCTTTATTTTCCTTGTTTTCTTTGATTCTGATTCCTGCATTCAAAAGAAGTTTTGTCATTTTTTGTATAGCAGAAATATTAAAATCAATATTATGAGATTCCATTTTTACTGACTGGTTTCCTCTTCGTTGCCCTGAGAAAATTCAAAATCATCATCTGTTTCAGGTACAGAGGGTAGTCCAGATTCCCTCATTCTGTTAAGATTAGGCTCTTCCCTTGTTACTGGTTGTATTGGAAGGGGAGTGTTTGATGTTTTTTTATTTACTCTGAGTATCTTGTATTTGCGGTCTATTCTAGGCTCACTTGAACTTCTATGGCTGGAAATTTTTGGAAGATATTCCCTAAGCATCTCAGTTATTGCAAGTATTCCTTTTGCCATAATTCTGTTTTGCTCAACAAGAGGCTTTAAGTCAGCAGGGTTTTTTTGCATCTGTTGATTTTCATAAGGCTCATAAGCAATGTCTTTTGCAGTTGTGAAAAGTTCAACAAGCTTGCCCATTGACATAGAAAGATTATCCATTGAATCCCTTAGTTCCTTGTTCTGGGCTGTCTTTACTTTGATTGTTTTTGTTTTCGAGAGCTCTTTTTTCAGGTCTTTTATTTCAGTTGTCAGCTTGACTAACTCTGTTTTGTTGTTAATTAGTTCTTTTATTCCTTTATCATAAGTATTTTTTTTTGTATTTGTTTTTTCTTTAAGCTGTTCTTTTAAATTTTTTATTTCTTTTTTTAATTTGCTTAATGCTTTTTTATTGTCTGTTAACTCTTTTAATTTTTTATTGTAATTGCTTTTTGTTTTTGGTGTTTTTGTAAGCTTTTCCCTTAAGTTTTTTATCTCGTTATTTAAGTTATTCAGCTGTATTTTATTATCTATTATTTGTTTTATTTTTTCATTGTAATCTTTTTTTTCTTCAACATTTTTTGTTTTTTCAAGCTCTTTTTTCAGGACTTTTATTTCATTCTTTACATTGCTTATCTTTTTTTTAGAACTAGACTCATTGCTTTTTTTAGCCATTATACTACCACCATTTTCATTGACTGTTTTAGATACAGCTTAGTTTATAAATATTTCGCTTTAAATAAGAAAAAAAATTAATATCCTGGAGGCATTCCGCCAGGAGGCATTCCAGGAGGCATTCCCTCACCCTTACCTGAGCTTGCAATAACATCATCTATCCTTAAAATCATTATTGCTGACTCGCTTGCAGACTGCACTGCCTGTGTTTTTATTTTCAGTGGCTCAATAACTGATGATTCCCATGCATCAATTATTTTTCCTGTGAAAACGTCTATTCCTGCCCATTTCTTTCCCTTGTCATGCATTGCCTTAAGCTCTGTTAAAATATTTATTGAATCTAAACCCCCATTTTCAGCAAGTGTTTTTGGTATTATTTCTATTGCATCTGCAAATGCCTCAACTGCTAATTGTTCTCTTCCACTTAATGAGTTTGAGAATTCTTTTAGTTGCTTTGAAAGCTCTATCTCTGTCGAGCCAGCTCCTCCAACAATCTTTCCTGTGGTTAAAGCTGCTGAAACATCGCCTATTGCATCCTCTAATGCTCTCTTCACCTCATCAACAACGTGCTCTGTTCCTCCTCTTATAAGGATTGTCACTGCTTTAGCTTCCTTGCAGTCTTCTACGTAGGTCATCTGCTCATCACCCACTTTCTTCTCCTGCACAATTCCTGCTTTGCCTAAATCAGATTCAGATGCATCATCAAGGTTGGTTATTACCTTTGCGCCTGTTGCCCTTGCAAGCTTTTCCATGTCGCTTTTCTTGACTCTTCTTGCAGCATATATGCCTTTTTTTGCAAGGAAGTGCTGCGCCATGTCATCAATCCCTTTCTGACAGAACACAACATTTGCCTTTGTTTTTGCTATGTCTTCAACCATCTCTTTTATTATATGCTCTTCCTGGTCTAAAAATGCCTGCATCTGGCTTGGGTCTGTGATTTGTATTTTTGCGTCTGTTTCTGTGCTTTTTACTTCTACTGCTGAGTCTAATAAAAGAATTTTTGCGTTTTCAACTGACAAGGGCATTCCTGAATGAACCCTTTCCTTATCGAGAATTATTCCCTGTACAAGCTCTGTGTCTTCTATACCTCCTCCTACTTTTTTCTCTAGCTTTATGTTTTCCTTGCTTATTATTATTTTTTGTTTTTCCTTATCCATAACCTGTTTTAATGCAGTTACGCAAAGCTCTGCAAGCTTTTCCTTTGCTGTCTCAGCCCCTTTTCCAGTCATTGCTGTAACTGCAATGTGCTTAAGAGATTCTGTGTCGTTTTCTGTTATGTCTTCTGATATTTTGTTAAGAATTTCATGTGATTTTTCAGCTGCTATCCTATAGCCTTTGGCAATAACAGTTGGGTGTATGTTTTCCTCAAGGAGCTCTTCAGCGTTTTTCAAAAGCTCTCCTGCCAAGACAACTGCTGTTGTTGTTCCATCCCCCACTTCATCTTCCTGGGTTTTTGCAACCTCTACAATCATTTTTGCAGCAGGGTGTTCTATGCTCATCTCATCAAGTATTGTGACGCCGTCATTTGTGACTATGACATCTCCCAATGAGTCAACAAGCATCTTGTCCATTCCTTTTGGGCCAAGAGTTGTCCTTACAGTTTCTGCCACGAGCTTTGCTGCCATTATATTGTTTCTTTGTGCATTTTTTCCAGTAGTTCTCTGTGAACCTTCTGATAGAATAAATATTGGTTGCATTTGGTTGTTTTCTGCCATGTTTACTACCTCCGCTTTTTGTTAAAAATAGTAGAAAAAGTAAACAACCAGTTCTATATAAATCTAACGGTTTTTAGAACTTCAGACATAAATACAGTTTTTTTAATTTTAATTAAAAATCAACAGATTCAGAAAAAATTTTTCTTATGAACTCAACAAATAACTGCCAAAGTGTCGTTGACTTTGTTATGGTTTTCTCTATTTCTTCTTCGCGGTATCTTTCTATTGTTATATTCCTTGTAACATTAATGTACTCTGTTGTGTAGTTGCATACATTGTGGATTGGAGCATCAACATTGGCATATGCCCAGTAGTTTGCATAAAGATTTCTTTTTTCAGTGTATGATGTCAAAACTGCTGTCTCGCCAGGATTAAATTTCTTCTTCATTAGATAGCTGTGCATTTCTGCTGAATCCCAGGGAAGCCTGTCTTCAACAGACTCATAGGGCTTTTTGTGATACGCATCATAAGGATAAACATCATTGTCAAAAAAGGCAAACTCAACAGTAAATTCTCCGCTTTTATTCTCATTGTTGGTGAGTTTGAAATTGGGTGAAACATAGCCTTCCCTGTCATCATTCCATCCCAACCACTCATAAGTCCAGTTAAACTCTTTTTCAAAGCATACTTCAGTTATCTCCGGCTCTTTTGTTGTGTATTCCTCCGACACAAGATAAGGCACGCTTTCATTAACCACTTCTTCTCTTGTTACATTAACCCTTATTATGTTAAGTATAATATGAATTAAGATAAGGATGATTATAACAGAGATTATCCTTCTCCTCCTTAATCTTATCTCCTCTTTTTCAGAACTGTCCATTAAAGCTTAAATAAATGTTGGTATATTTAAAATTTTAGGATTTATTTAGGATAAACCTGAAAAATAAGCTACAAGATTTTTCTTTCTCCTTTCAGGGGGAAGTAAAAGCGCTATGCCTTGATCTACCCTATTCTTGTATTTTTCAATTGGAACTTCATGAAAACCTACTCTTATATCAACCATCTTTTTTGATTTAAGCATGCCTTCAGGAAGCTCTGAAGATGCATAAGCCCTGTTTGAGTTAAATTTATCCTTACTAAATCTTTTTGATGTTTCATTTGCATACAATAAAAGCTGTTCGATCATGCATGTTCCTTCCTGCTCTTTTCCAAATCTCCTCATAGAACTGTGTATTATATAATCAATGTTTGAAGATAAAATAGAGTAATCAATCATTATGGGAAAGCTGACAAGGTCATATGACTTAAGACCATCCTTTATATGATTATTTTTCCTGTAAACCCTGCTTTCGCACAGTTTCTTAAAGCGATAGTTTGCATATTGTGCAGAAGTTGAATCCTGACCATGGTCAAATATTATATTTGAAAGCTTCTCATTGGTGTCTAATCTGTCACCAATAACAGCACCAATTATTCTAGAATTAACAGCCATCTTACTTGGGATATAATCCTTTCCTCTGAATGTATCTGGCATGTAACCTGCTAATGTTAAAGCAATATCATCAGATATGCCCTTTCCTAGCTTCCTCCTTATGTAAATATTTTCCCATTCTCCTACAGCTTTAAATATATCAAGACCATAATTTTCTTTAATTAAATCCCAACTAAGTTTTCCTCCATTTCTTCTCTCGATTCCGGCAAAATCAAGTTTTTTTATTTTTTTGATCATCTTAAGCTCGCTGAAAACAGAAATCATCTTATCAGGATCCAGTAATTGCAATAATCTAGAATATGGATAATTTCTTTTTGAAAGCTCTTTCAAAGAAGAGACATATTTGCTTGTTTCTGAAATGTTTCCTGCAATAGTAATGCCATTACCCATCTCAAAAAGATACTTCTTAAAGCCCTCATCTCTTAAATAGTCAACATCCATCCATCCTGAGAGCATAAAGCCACGAAGAAACTCAAGCATGTCTATGTTGTATGTTTCGTTGAATTTGAGACCAAGAAGATTCTTCCCTTTACTTATTGTCATATATTTATTTTTTAAAGGATCTTCAAAATATTTTCCAATAAACCTCATAAGTTTATCGATATCTTTCTGAACCCTTTTTCTAAACACTGTGGGTTGGAAATAGTCTGGTTTTTTTATTGAAAATTTTGGACTTATTTTATTGACATCGCCATAATCAGAAATAGCATTAAGTATGTGATTAACTGTTGTATTCGGAAAATATAATTTATATCCATTTTCATCAACAAAAGCCCCATGGCCGTTGGCTGCGTGGCCAGTTATTGCTAGTATCCATGAATAAACCTTAGAATCAAGAGTAGAATACAATATATCCTCTCCTACTAAGCCGCAGAAATCATCTTGTATTTTTTCTTTTGGTGCTATCTGGTCTTTCCAAAGGCCTTTGATAAAAGTAACACCATCTTTATTCGAAGAAGCAATGAATCTTATAATATCTGTAATCTGTTTTGGTTCTAAATTGTTAATTTCTTTTAAAATTTTTGTTTCGGGGTTAGTTAAGTCTATTCTATTCGAGTGATACATATATTTATTTGCTAATTTAATAAAATTAATTGCATGTTTTTTAGGATTATCATTATTTTCGTTATTAGAATCATCCGGGTTTATATTAATATTTCCTGACTTGATTGATCTCACTAATTGTTCAACGATATCAGATAATTCAACCTCTTTATTTAAGTCACTGTTCATTATCACTAATTTTTTAAATTAACTTATTTATATTTCTTTATTTGCTACATAATAAACTTTATAATTGTTATTTTAATTAGCAGAAATATTTAAATACAACTGCATCTTGATAATATCTTGCGCGAATGAATTCTCTAAAATTTGATTTAATAAATAAAACAGAAAATTTCAAATACTATTGAAGAAATAATATTAAAAAGGTATAACAATGGAAGTTTATCTAATTACAAGTAATCCTGAAAAACTGGCTATTGCACGAAGTTTTTTAGGTATTGATGTAGAAGCAAAAGATATTGAATGCCCTGAAATACAAGATAATGATGTTGCTAAGATTGCTGCTTTTTCAGCTAAATGGGCTGCTAATAAACTTAAAGTTCCTGTCATAAAGAATGACTGCGCGCTGGAAATAGAAGCGCTTAATGGTTTTCCCGGTCCATTCGTTGCTTATGTAGAAAGATGGGTTAAGGAAGATGGATTTCTTCGAATAATGAAAGGCATTGATAATCGTAATGCCAAATACAATGATGCAACTGCTTTTTGTATTCCTGGTAAAGAACCAATAGTTTTTACCTCGACCACTGAAGGGATGATTTTAAAAGAAAAACAAGGCAAATATGGATGGGGGCTTGACAAGATTTTTGCTGTAAAAGGAGATAATAAATCAATGGCAACATATCCTGATAATGAAAGAATAAATTTATTCAATAATGAACATTGGATTAAAACAGGCAATGCAATCAAAGAATCTTTGGAAAATAAAAAAACTAATTAATTTGATAATAACTAAATTTTTAAATGTATAATAATTAATCTAAAAGAATGAAGAAAGACTGTATTTTTTGCAGGATTGTGAATGGGGAGGCTCCATGCCATAATATATGGGAGGACGATAAACACCTAGCATTTCTGTCAATATTTCCAAACACGGATGGTTTTTCAGTTGTGATTCCAAAAAAGCACTATTCAAGCTATGCTTTTGACCTTCCAGATGATGTTTTGTGTGATTTAATAATTGCAGCAAAAAAAGTTGCAAAACTTATTGATTCTAAATTAGAAGATGTAGGCAGAACAGGGATGATTCTTGAGGGATTCGGAGTTGACCATGTCCATGCAAAACTGTTTCCAATGCATGGCACTGCAAGCATGGAAAAATGGAAGGAGATTAAATCTGATGTAGATAAATTCTTTGATAAATATGAAGGGTATATCTCTTCTCATGACTACAAAAGAGAAGATGATGAAAAGCTAAGAAAGCTTGCAGAAAAAATAAGAAACTAGTTTTGGGTATATTTACTAATGCCCC
>JAGYOA010000003.1 GCA_018399355.1 Candidatus Woesearchaeota archaeon
ATTATATAAGATTAAATTGACATAAATACTTATTTTTTAAGTAAAATAACATTTTAAATACTTAATATTTAAGAATAATTTATATAAACCTTATTTATTAAGACTAAATAGAAAAAAAATTATTGAATAATAAAAAAATTAATCGTTCTCAACTCTTGGGGCCAAAACAAAGCTTAATGCAACCTTATCCACTTCCTTGTACTCTAACTTTAGAGGATAGTCTTTGTTGAACTGGATTATTACATTATCTGAAAGCTTTGAGCCATTAACCATCTTTTTAAGGTATTCAATAGAATATCTGGATTTTATTTTTTCTTTTGAGTCTGAAACAATATTAGTGTCTTCTCCCTGATTCATATCAACAGTTGCCTTATTCAAATCTCCCTCTGCTTCGATAGTAAACTTGTTTTGCTCTGCAATAAAGCTTACTGACTCTGCAACAATATCAGCATCCTCTATAGCGCTTGTTAAAATATCTGATTTTGTTTTTATTGTAACAGGAAATGTTAACTGGGGAATTTTCTGCTCTTTTTCCTCAATCTCTATAACAGGCAAAGAAAATACCCTTGTTGTTTTTGACTTCAGCTGTATCTTCAGCTTGTCTTCCTCTAAATCAATAGTAAGAATATCATTTGGACTTGCCCTTCTCAAGACCTGCTTCATCCTGCTAAGGTCAATAGCTATCTTAACCTCTTCCTTAACATCATACTCAACAAAGCAGCTTGACAACAATTTAAATATAACCATAGCCACATTTGCAGGGTCCATGGCAACCATCTCTACTCCATTGGGCCCAATCTTAAACCTGGCTTCATTAACAAGTTCTGATATAACTGATATGCTGTCCTTTAAATATTTTGGTTCTGCAAGTGTAAGTTTCATTTTATACCCCCAATAGAATAATAAAACACTATCTATTTATAAATTTTGTTGTAAAACAACACGCTGCCCGTTCTTCATCATATGGACATTTTTTTCTTTATAGCCCATCTCAATCGCAAGCTCTTTCATGGCCATAGTCATCTTCTGCTCTCCATGAGCAGGCATTATGTGTTTTGGCCTAACCAAACTAATCAAATCGCGCAAATCCTCTCTTGCAGCATGGCCTGAAACATGAATCCCAGTAAACAATCTTACGTGCTGGCTTTTCAGGTTTTCCTCTAAAACCTTTCTATTCTCTATATTTGTTGGGGTAGGAATTGTGTTGCAGGAAAATATAATATGGTCATCTTCCTTCAGCTTAAAATCAAGCTCCCTGTTTGCCAGCCTTGACAATGCGGCCTTTGGTTCTCCCTGATGGCCAGTCAAAACAACAAGAAACTTTTCCATTCCCATCTTGTTCATTTTCACAAGGCTTTTTTTTATCTCTTTTCTGTACTTAAAAATCTTGACATCATTGAATTTTGCAATGCCTGCTTTCTCACTTGCAGTGCAGTATCTCTCCAAAGACCTTCCCATAAAAACAACCTTCCTGTTCAGCTTTTTTCCGAGGTCTACAATGCTTCTTAATCTTGCTATATGAGAAGAAAAAGTGCTTACAAATATTGCCTTACCTTTGTTTCCAGTCCCAAGCAAAACGTCTTTTAGCATTTCTTTTGCAACAGACTCAGAAGGGGTTTTCTTATGGCTTCTTGAATATGTTGAATCAACTATTAAGCATAAAACCCCTTTTTTGCCAATCTCTTTCATCCTTTTGTAGTTTGGCTTTTCCCCTATTGTTGGGAAATTGTCAAACTTAAAGTCATTTGCATAAAGGATTATTCCATATTTTGTATGCAGTGCAACCATCACTGTCTGAGGCGTTGAATGAGTTATATTGATAAACTCCATCCTAATATTTTTAGATATCTGAAAAACAGAATTCGAGGCTAATTTCCTTATCTTGTTCTTTATCTTTATCCCTTCATTTTTTAGTATTGCTTTTAAAACCTCTATAGTAAAAGGTGTTCCAAGAATAGGAGCATCATAATTATCTGCAAGATAAGGAATCGCTCCTAAGTGGTCAAGGTGGGCATGAGTAGGGATAATTGCCTTAACCTTATCTTTCCACTCTTCTATCTTTGTTATATCAGGAACAGCTCCTACTTTTATAAGTTCAGAAGGGTCAACATTGAGAAGATCTTCGTCTTCTGTATATTTGATATAACTTTCAAGATGAATACCCATATCAATTATTACTACTTCATTATCAATCTTGATGGCAGTCATGTTTTTTCCAACTTCATTATAGCCGCCAACAGCACATATTTCTATCATTTCATTAAAGAAAAAATACATCTTATTTAAAAAGGTTTTGTAAATGCGGGGGAAGGGATTTGAACCCTCGTATCCACTAAGGAAATGGATATCGCATAATGCTTAAATCATCGCCGAAGCTCATCACTCAAATAACTTGAGTCCATCGCATTTGACCGCTCTGCCACCCCCGCATATGTTTAAGAATTGGATTTTATTATAAAAAGCTTTTGAAAACTTACCTTATAAATCTCAGTAAACCATATTTTTTTAGTTTTTCATAAATACTTCTGTTTAAGTCATAGTTTCCTCCATGCTCACATTCCTCATCCAATAAAAGGTTCCCATCTCTCATCACAAAATTTTCCTTTAAACCACAGTCCCTGGCTATAACCCTCATTTTATTATAATTTTCTGAAAGCCAAATATCCTTAAATCTTTTATCTTCAAGGCTGTCAATTATTTTATGCGCGCAACAGAAAGAAATTCCATCAGAAACCCAATATCTTGAAAAATACCAACCAACAAAACACCCTTTATCCTTATAAAAATTTGCCTCCCAGTTACCTGACTTAGGTTCAAAGCTTTTTATCTGGACATTTATATTATTTTGAATGTTAATATTATAATCATTGGCCTTTTCCTTAACTTTTTTTAAAATATCATTAAACTCAGTCTTTTCTTTCTCACTTAACATAATATTTTTCAATTTTATATTGTGCATCAGCTGAAATCTTATTTCATTTGCTCCAACATTGTTGGCCCACTCTAACATATCCATGGTTTCCCTGTAATTTAATTTGTTTATAACCTCAATTATTATTATCCTTGGCAATGATTTATTCTTCTGTTTTTTATATGATGAAAGAAACGATATGTTATCCTCTATTTTTTTAAAAATATTTTTGCCTGAAAAGGGATGCAACTCCTCATAAGTTTTGCTGTTTGATGCAGATATGCTGCAATACAGTTCTTCTAATCCCATATCAACTAGTTTTTTTGAATAATCCTTATTTAAAAGTACAGCATTAGTAAAGATTTGCAGATGAATATCTTTATTTTTTACATACCTTGCCATCTCTATTACATCTGGATGGGTTAATGGTTCTCCCGCACCACTGAAAAAAATAAGTTCTGTACTAAGCTCATCAAGGTCATCAACTAATTCTTTGAATTTTCTTAATTCTATCTTTTTCTTCTTCCACTCTTCAGAATAATACCTGTCTGCTGCATCCTTAGAGTGAAACCAACAATATAAACATTTTAAGTTGCAGCTGTTTGATATATCTAAATGAAAATATGCGGGACCAACAATTGCCTTGCAGCAGACTATACCCAAAAGCCTTAGTACATCTTCTTTACTTTCATATTTTGATATTTTTCTGAATATTTCAGTTAGCTCTTTTTTTTCACTTAATTTAAAACTAGAATTGTTCAAATTTTCAACTACTTGGTTTATGACCATTTACTTAGAAATCTTACTGCTGTTTTTATATCTTATGGTGTTATAAAAATCACATGCTGTTAAGCCTTGCCTCTATTTCAGCTAAGTCTGTTTCAAGCCTCGCTATTTCCTCATTCTCTATTTTAACCTTTTTTTGAGTTTGTTTTCCTGTTCTTGTTTTAGAACTTTCTTTTGACTCAGTTTGAATGCCTTGCCTTGGAAATGTCTTTTTTAAAAAAGAGAAAAGTTCTGTTATTTCATCAATCTTTTTCTTGAATTCAGCTGTTTTTTTGCTTTTTTCCTCTCTTATTGACATTATCTTTTCATAATCTTTTAGATTTTCTATTATCTTTTTAGAGGATTCAAGAAGGCTTTTTCTTACTTCTTTTGGCTTTTTTACGCCAACATAAAAATTATCATCAGTTTTTGCCATTTTAAATTATTTAAATCTACAATTTTCCAAGTTCCTGGTCAACAAGCTTTATTCTTTTTTCAATATCTTCAAGGTTTGAATCCCATTTGCTGAGCTGGTTATATTCCTGAATCTTCAGCTCGCTTATGCTCTTCAGTATTTCCTTTGCCTCTTCAAGCTTAACTTTAAGCAGATTAACTGTGCTGATTATCTTTTTATAATCTTCAATTTTTATAAATACCTGTGCGCTTTCCTGCATTGTATCACCCTTTTGATATTATATCATCAACAATCATTATTTTTCCTTGAAGCCCTTCAAGAGACTTTTTTAATTTTTCCAGCTCTAAATAATCTTTCTGCTTTAATTTTTCCAGCTCACCAACAGACTGTTCAAAATTTCTTGCAATACCTGAAACTTCAATATAATTCACTATTCCACTATATTTTTTTACATTCACAAAAACAGGTCCTTCCTTTGTTTCCTCCTCAAAGGACTCTTTATCTAATATTCTGGGTTTTTCTTTATATTGTTTTTTATCTGGTTGTTTAACTTGTTTTTTTTCATTGAAAGAAGAAACCAGTTCTGAAAAATGCTCCATTTCATCTTCTACATTTTTACCTTGGTTGTGATCTTGAAAAGTTTCTTCTTGCTTTTTGACAGCTGGCTTTAATATTGGTCTTTCATCCATAGAAGGAATAGAAATCTCATTTTTGTTTAGGTCTTCAAGCGGCTCTATTTTCGGCAGAGGAGCTATTCCTTCATCAGGCATTGTCGGAAATTCAGGAAGCTCTGTTAGATTATCAGAGCTATCATTTATCTCAAGAGAAGGGGCCTCGGTTGGCATTTCTTCATCTTTTATCTCCTCTTTTTTCTTGTTGAAGTTAAACATGGCCATTATATCACAGTAATAAATTCCTCTTTATTAAAAACTTTTTGTAGTACTCAATAATAGTTACATTTATTTAAAAATGATTTCTTCAGCTAAATGAATCAAATATTTTATGTTTTTTAATTTTTTCAAAGAATTTTTTCCAGTTTTTTGTTTTGTTGCATTAATTTAACTTTATTTTTTGTCGCTTTTCAGCTTTGCATATTTTCAAAAGCCCTTTTTATCAGCTCAGGACTTGAGCCCCAAATTCCTGAGGACAAAACTAAGGGATTTTTTATTTTTATTCTGTTAATTTTTGTGCTTAAGTCTGTCATTTTATATTTCAGTTTATTTTTTCAATAACTTAAACTTTTCTACAAATAAAAAAATAAAAAATAAATTATACTGCTGGCTTATCCTCTCTTCCTGGGAGTGTAAGATTAAGCAAAACTCCAACAACACTTGCAAGGCCTATCCCTGCAATTGAGAAAGTTCCCCATGAAAGCACAGCACCCCCTATTCCTATTGTCAGGATTATTGACACTATCACAAGGTTTCTTGTCTTGTCCATGTTTGGCCTTGCCTCTAGCAAAGTCCTTACTCCGACTGCAGCTATCATTCCAAACAGCAAAATCATTATTCCTCCTAAAACCGCTCCGGGAATTGTCTGAAGAATTGCCCCAAGCTTTCCGACAAATGCAAGTATTATCGCTGTTACTGCAGCTATCCTCATCACGACAGGACTGTAAACCTTTGTTAATGCAACAGCTCCTGTAACCTCAGAGTATGTTGTGTTTGGAGGACCTCCAAAAAATCCTGCAAGCATGGTTGCAATTCCATCACCTAATATTGTTTTGTGTATTCCGGGATTTTCAACAAAGTTTTTTCCTGTAACCTTGCTTATTGTGTATATATCCCCTATGTGCTCAATCAATGGAGCTATTGCAACAGGAGCAAAATAAATTATCGCGCTCCAGTTAAACACAGGAAAGGTAAAATTTGGAATTGAAAGCCATGCAGCTTCTCTTATTGGAGTGAAATCAACCAATCCCATAACCAATGCAACTGCATATCCTCCTATTATTCCACCTAAAATAGGAATAAGTTTCAGCATACTTTTTCCAAAAGTTACCATTAATACCGCAACAACCAATGATATTATTGCCAAAAGCCAATTTCCCTTTGCCATATCTATTCCAGTCGGTGCCAAGGCAAGGCCTATGGACATAATCACTGGGCCGATAACAACTGCAGGGAAGTATTTTTCAACTATCTTTATTCCTTTTTTTCTTACAATCAATGAAACAAGCACATAAATAAAGCCTGCTGCAATTAATCCTCCTAAAGCTCCGGGCAGACCATAAAGCTTAATTCCTCCTACAATCGGCGCTATAAATGCAAAGCTGCTTCCTAAAAATATTGGAACCTTGCCCTTTGTAATGAAATGAAACACCAGTGTTCCAATTCCTGCTGTAAACAACGCAACTCCAGGGTCAAGCCCTGTAAGCAAAGGCACAAGAACAGTTGCACCAAATGCCACAAAAAGCATCTGCACTCCTAAAACAAGCTTCGCAGCACTGCTAAGTTTTTTAACTTCTTTGTTTGCTGTATTAGACACAGCATTTTTTTCCATTTTTACACCCCCTTTATCGCTTAAAACGATTTATTTTGTTCCAAATAACCTATCCCCTGCATCACCTAATCCTGGAAGAATATAACCTACATCATTTAAGCACTGGTCAATTGATGCTGTATAAACATCAACATCAGGATGCTTTTCCTGTATTTTTTTTATTCCTTCTGGGGCTGCGACAAGGCAGATTGCCCTTATTTTTTTGCAGCCATTGTTTTTCAGAATCTCTATTGTTTTTATCATTGAGTTGGCTGTTGCAAGCATAGGGTCAACAATAACAGCCATTCTTTCCTGAATATCATTTGACAGCTTAGAATAATATTCCACTGCCTCAAGAGTTTCATGATCGCGGTAAAGCCCTATAAAATTTACTTTTGCAGAAGGAATCATTTTCAATAGGCCGTCAAGCATTCCAATGCCTGCCCTCAAAATCGGAACAGCCACAAGTTTTTTCCCTTTTATCTCCTTAACCTTAGTTTCTTCAGCCCATCCATTTATTGTTTTTTCCTTTAAAGGTAAATCACGTGTTGCCTCGTATGTAAGAAGTGATGCGATTTCGCTGGTTATTTCCCTGAACTCTTTTGTGTTAAGACCAGGATTTCTTAAGAGGCCAAGCTTGTGCTCAATCAGTGGATGCTTAACCTCAATAACTGCGATAGCTATCACCCGTTAACATTTTAATGCAAACAAGAAAGGTATTGCCTAGAAACAGCTTAGAAAACTTTTTTTTATGAAAAAAACACATTCTAAAAAAGAATAAAGGAAGGTACTCCTTTATATACTTTTATTTTTTGCAGAATATGCTTTTCTAGAAAATAAATATTTTAATACTAATCTTTCTTATTATAACATATGAAAGAGGCAAGCTATTACAAAAAACTAAATAACGATAATGTTCAGTGCGAGCTCTGTCCTAGGAATTGTATTATAAAAGAAGGGGATTATGGTTTTTGCAATGCGCGTAAAAACATTGATGGAACTCTTTATTCTATAGTATATGCAAAGCCATGCGCAATGCATATTGACCCAATTGAAAAAAAGCCATTATATCATTTTATGCCTGGTGAAAATGCTCTTTCAATTGGAACTTCTGGATGTAACCTTGAATGCAAACACTGCCAGAACTGGAGCATGTCCAGATCAAAACCAGAGGATTTTTTTGTTAAAGAAATAACACCAGAACAGGTTGTAGAGAATGCAATTGATAATAATTGCAAAATAATTGCCTATACTTACAATGAGCCCACTGTTTTTTATGAGTACATGATTGAGTGTGCAAAACTTGCAAAGAAAAAAGGAATAAAAAATGTTATAGTATCCAATGGTTTTATTAACCAAGAGCCTCTTAAAGAGCTCTGCAAATACATAGACGGGGCAAATATTGACTTAAAATCTTTTGATAATGATTTTTATAAAAAGATAACAAACTCATGGATTCAACCAGTGCTTGAATCTCTCAAAATTCTAAAAAAGAATAATGTATGGCTTGAAATTACAATGCTGATAATACCAAAACTTAATGATGACCCTGAAAAAATAAAGCAAATGTGCAACTGGATAAGAGATAATCTTGGAAAAGATGTTCCACTGCACTTCAGCGCATTCTATCCATGCTACAAGCTGCTTGGATATCCTCCTACTAAAAAAGAAACACTGTTAAAAGCAAGGAAAATAACATTAGAAACTGGTTTAAAGTATGTTTATGTTGGAAATGTTGGGCCTTCAGATGAAAACAATACGCACTGTTACGAATGCAATTCAATTGCTATTGAGCGTTTATCATTCGGGGTTGTTAAAAATAACCTAAAAAAAGGAAAATGCCCCTGTGGTGAGAACATTCCCGGTGTTTTTGAATGAAAAAAGATTATTCAATTGATGCAGTTTTGCTGGCAGGGAAAAGCGATAATTATGACTTAGGAGTTGAATACAAACCTCTTCTTGAAATAAATAAAAAACCAATGATTAAGTATGTTGTTGATGCACTTTATAATTCTAACTATGTTGATAATATTCACATTGGAGGAGAAAAAGAATTAAATAATGTTTTTGGAAACTATAATTCAAGGGTTTCTGTTTTAGAATCAAAGGAAAATATTGTTGATAATATAATGATGCTTACGGAAAAAGCAGATAGTAAAAATGTTTTTATAATAACTTCTGACCTCCCTCTTGCAACAAACAAAAACATTGATAATTTCATTGAAAAATGCACAAATGAATCTTATTTTGATTTTTGCATTTCATACTTTCTTAGAGATGAAAATTATTACAAAGAATTCAAAGAAGTTAAAAAAAGCTCTTCTTTAAAAATTCCCTTATTAAAAAATATACCTGGAATTAAAAATGGATGTGTGTTTATGGCAAACAGGGAATCCCTCCTTAAATTAAAAGAGGATGAAAAGATTTTAGAAATAATGAACTCTCTTTACAGTGATAGGAAAGGAAAACCTTATGAATATGTCAAAAAAGGTATAGAAAAAATTGGAATAAGAAAAAAGCTTTTAATCTATACTATTTTAAAAGGACTTATAAAATCCCCTTTTCATATAGGTGGCTCAAACTTGTTTTCAATTTTAAAAAAAGATTTAGGAAACCTTATAGAAAGAAAAACAGGTTATTCTTTCTTAATCAGGCAGTGTCATTCAAATCTTGGGGTAGATGTAGACAGTTTAAGTGAAGCAAAAGAGATTGAAAAAATATTAAAGAAAGAAAATAAAAGTTAAGCAGAGTGCCTCTTCCTTATCTCCTTCTCCTTTAGCTCGTTTAAAAGTTCTTTTCTCTTGCTGTAGTTGTTATACAGGTCAACCATCCTGTTGTAGTTTGCAGTCAAATATGGATTCCTTTCAACAGTTGGTATTATACCAGGTCTGTTGGTTATCTCCTCCATCTTTCTCTGGAATTCTTCCTCTATTTCAACTATATCCTTCTGGGTTTTTCTCCTTGTTTCAATCTGCTCTTCGTAATAGCTGTATATATCAACAAGCCTGTTATAGACCCCAGCTATCTTTCTGCCTGATTTTATAACAGTCATTATATGCTTGTCATTTGCAAGCTCCCTCATCTCAAACATGAAATCATTTATCAAATCAAGCTCTTTATTTTTGTCTGTTTTTTTCCTTTCAATATGTTTTTTTAATTTTTTCAGGCTTTCCATAACATCCTTGAATTCAAAATAGTTTCTTGAGAGATTGATGAAAATTAATTTAGATAATATATTTTTAATCCTTGCAATCTGCTGGTTATCTGTTTTAACATCAGAAAGTATTATTTTTCTCTTTTCCACGCTCCTCCTTATTATAGAGTATATTTCTCTTGCCGCTTTTGATATTTTTTCATCAAGTTTTGAGTTGCTTATGTCATTGTAAAGATTGATTCCTAACTTTAGCTCCATATTCTTTAATGATTCTTCCTGGACTTTCACTATGCTTTCTGTGTTTCTCTTGTCCATTTCCATCATTTTCCTTTCCACTCTCCTCTTCCTGAATTCATCATAAGTCCACTTGCTGTTGAGATAGCTAAGTCCTGCAACTGCTATTGCAGTTATGACTGGAATCCAGAAGTAAAAAAGCCAGTAGAGGTTTTTGCACTGGTTGAGGTAGATGTAAAGGGAGATTATTATTATGACAGAGCATAGAGCAACTGAGACAGCATAAATCCTACGCCTTATTTTTTTGTATTTAATCATTAATTTCCTGTATTCCCTGAGCTCTTTCTTTGTTATTTTCTTTATGTAAACATGGTCTCCTGCTGTTGTCATAAACATTACTACTGAAACCAATAAAAGTAAAACCCATGGGTATTTTGCTATACAGAAAGGACCTTCAAAAAGAGGAACTTCTGCATGTTTTTTTATCTCACATGGCTCACACGGCCCACCACAATCAATCCCTTCCTCACAAGAGCCGTCATGGCAGTTCTGTATTCCATCATAGCAGCTTGGAGGTACAGCACATGGCTCACACGGCCCACCACAATCAATCCCTTCCTCACAAGAGCCGTCATGGCAGTTCTGTATTCCGTCATCACATGTTCCAATATAAGTGCATTCCCTTTTTTCTTCTGGCTTGTCTTCTGTTGTTCCGCACTTGTTTACGTCAATACATGTCCTGTATTGGAATCCTTCCGGCTTGCATTCTGACCATGCAGTGCACTCCCACTTTTCGTGGCATACACTTGGATAGGTTCTTTTTTTGTATTGAGTTTCTTCCTCACTGCCAGCATCTTCTTCACCTTCATCTCCTGTAGATGGTTTTGTAGGCGGTTGAGGGCATGGCCCGCAGTCCTCAGGGCAGTTATTGCAGTTTTCATCTATCCCGCAGACTCCATCACCGCAATACGGGCCCCGAACAATCCTGAAATGTATAACCTCCCAGTCCCAGTAAAACCCGTCTGTAACAGAAATATTTATAGAATAATTTCCGACCTGGCTTACCTGCGGAGTGAAGTTTATTATTGCGCTTCTATTGTTTATGTTCTCAATTTCAAAAAGAGAGGTATTTGCATAAAAGGTTAGGTTGTCATTGATATCATTATCAGTTGCATTTATGTATAATGTGAAACTCTCATCTGTTACAGCTATTTGGTTTCCTATTGAGGATAACACAGGGGCGTTATTCACATCGTAAACAGTTATGTTCAATATTCCCGAGGTATTTAATCTTCCATCACTCACTGTTATATTAACTGAATGATTTCCGACGTGCTCATCTCTTGGAGTCCAGTTAATCAGGCCATTGTTTAGGATTATATTAAACATGGATGTGTTGTCATAATATGTTAGGTTATCCCAATAGTTCAAATCAGAGGCATTTATATCATAAATGAATATGAAGGTTTCATTAATATATTGGTGTGTTAGGTTATGTAGAAAATAAGGAGGAAAGTTTTGGGCAGATAAGTTAACCTCATTAAATGTTCCTTCTCCCCATGTATTATTTCCAAACATAACAGCCCTTTCATTATTAATAAAGAAAAACAGACTTTCATTTGCTTCTGCGCCCTCATCAACATTATTTGTTTCATTATCTTCTCCCTTGCATGAGACAAGGCCATAATACCCTTCTTCCACTATTGTAAAGCTTCCGCACAAAACATTATCTGAATCATACACTGTTACATTCATTCCAGCAGAGGCATTTGTCCAGTTAACAGATGCAGCGCCGTAAAATTCTGCTGCAATAGGAGGAAATGAGGATACTAATGGAAGGTTAAATAAAACAAGTAAAACTAGGATGATGAGTTCACCTTTCCATTTTTTTTGCTTTTTTTTCATATTACAAATAATAGTCCTGAGCTGCTCATTTTCAACCAATATCCCTTGTATTTTTCCATTTCAGTTATTGTTCCATTTTCTGAAGATGCATTATAGTAATAATAAGTATCATCAGTTGTGTTGTACATCCACACAATATCATAACTTCCACTTATTGTTTCCAATGCTTCTGTTATGTTTTTTGAGTTATTTGCAGGATAACCTATTAAGTTCCATCCCTCTGAAAGAGGTATCATATTTGGTTGTGTTAGGGTTCCATTTATGTGAAAATTGTTTTGGTTTTTCATGTTTATCCAGTATCCTTTTAAGTCGCTTATTTCATTTAAATCATTCACAACCCAATGCGGAAGGTCAGGATTGTATGCTTTCCATGGGTCTGTTTTATCATTTAGGTCATATCCATGGATAGAGGAATAATTTCCTTTTATGGATGAAAGAACAAAACTTACTGATTTGTTTTCAGTTGCGCAGGGATTTGATACAAGGTTCCATCCCTCAAAAAATGTTGCGCTGCAGCTGTGGTTTACAGTAAGCCCTGTAACAAAGACTTTTGTAATACTTATTGAACTTCCTATTATAGAGGGGTCTGTTATTATCTGTTTTATTGGAACTATGGTTATCAAAACTAGTAAAACCAAAAGCACAACAATTAGTTTTGTTTTTTTGTCTTTCATCTTATGTCAGCTCCACATAAAAGTAATATGGTGTTGAACTTGTCCATGTTGGCGCTCCATTTTCCGGCACAATCATCTGGAAGTCAAACTGGTTATTGTTATATCCTGCAAGGTCCTGTTCGAGTATTGTTGCATAGACTATATCTCCATTTGAATGGTCTGTTCCGTCATAGAGTATTATCTCTTCAAAATCAGAGTCTTGTGATTCATTATTCACATTTGTATGGATCGAATAACATTGGTCTGTGTTTATTTTTATGCTTCCTATATACACCTCTTCATGGTTTTTAACATTGAAGGTTGCGGTTATGTTGTCATCTGGATTTGATGTATGGCTTAATGCAACCTCTTCATTATACATATGGGTTTCATTAGAGCAATTTATGCTCCCCCATGACACTGCTGTAGAGCTTCTTGTCGCATAAACCTCTCCTAAAACAGTGCTTAGTGTCCAGTCATAAACAGAGTAATTATATGAATCTGCAAGAGTAAGCTTGCCTGAAACATTTCCAACAAATGCCTTCCATTTAAGGTTTTGCGCAGTCATATTGAGTTCCATTGTTGTTATTGAGCCGCCATTATTTGTCACATTAAATTCTGAAGGAATCAATTCAATAAAATCAAATGTTTCAGCCCCATTATATGATATAATCCTTATAGATGAATCAAAATCACCAATCCATGGGTCTGTTGTTGCAGGAATATCTCTTAAGATGTCAAACTCATAATAATCTTTTACAATGAAATAAGAGCCCATTGTGCTGTTTACATCATCAGATAATGCGCTTACAAACAAGGAGTAATTTCCTTCTGCATTTGTTTCAGAATAAGATGCTTCATAAATCCCTTCTTCGGTTTCAACTATTGTTTGTTCTGAAGTTGAGTAATGTGATGTTTCATTTGATGGGCTTGTAATTATCAACCCAACATCTGCATCAGTAACAAGCCTGCCCAATTTGTCCAAAACAACCATTATAATTTCTGCTTCCTCGCCTGGATGATAAATTGACTTTCTTGTGTTTACTGTTGCAACACCTATCTCAAACAACTGCTCTGAAAGCATTGGCACATTCCATTCAACTTTGTCATAAAGGCCATTATTATCTGAGTCTATAAACTTAACATCATAATCAGGATTCTCTGTTACATCAATTTTTGAGTTGTTAATGAGATGATAAATCCTCAAATTTTCAATTCCCTCTGGTATATCCGAATAAGATTTTATATTATAATAGTGGAAAGAAACATCAGAGTGAATCTTTATTCTTTTTATTGCATTTCCATTCACATTGAAAATCTCATCTTTTATTGGCGCAGGGGTTTCATATTCAATATTATACTCTGTTTTGCTTTTATTTACTTTGTCTTTGATTACAAAATTCTTTTTGCTTTTACTTGTTCCACTAAATTCAAACAATGGCCCATCTTCAGAACGTCCAAGACTTAAAAGCGCACTTAATATTCCTGTTCTTTTTTCATTTATCTCTTTATCATCTTTCTTTACAACAATATTTTCTGCTTTCTCAGGAACATCAAAATCAAGATTAACATCTCTTGATTCATTTGCAAAATTTTCCAGGTTTATCTTTTTAGTCCACTTAACCGGTTTTCCAATCTCTGCATATCCTTGTTTTAAATTTTCAGTAGCATAAATGCTTTCATTGTTTGAAGGCAGAACTGTCATAAAACTATTATTTGAGCTTGGCATCAAAATAATAGTTTCATTCCACTTTTGTATTTTAATTCCATCAAACCTAATATCAACAGAATAATTCCCAGGGCTTAAATCAGATGTATCAATTTCAAATAATGCTTCACCATTTTCATCAGTTGTTCTTGTTTCAAAAAGATTATTGTTTAGATACAAACTTATGTTCATAAGACTAATAGCACTATCATTAACATATTGAAGTGTTGAATAAACATTTTGAATTTCTCCTTTTGAAATCTCATTTTGCTCAATATAATTAGTTATTCTTGTTCCTACACTTATTCCTTTCCTGAAAGCTGCATCAAGAGAGCTTATCTTGCTGTAATAAACCTTTGAGTAAGGATTTTCCTCCTTTAAACTATAATCAACATGAATAACCTGCGCACTTACTTCATTGTTGTTTGTTGCCCCGTATTTTCCATAATAAATGTAAAAGATATCATCCCACTTAGATGATGATGGACTCATTTCAATGAAATTGCAGCATTTTTCAGCCCCATAACATAAAGTCAAGGAGCTTTCATTTTCAATAGAATAAACATTCCATCTTGTGCAAAGATTGCTTTCATTCAATGACTCATCTATTTCTGTATTTTCAACATTAAAATCAACAATGCCATCTAATTTTTCAATTCCATCATTATCAGAATCATAAGATGAATTTTTGTTGTACTCAATGTTTATCTTTATTTTACTTTGGTTTATATTATTCCCTATAATGCTGTCTGAAGCAAATATAAAAGGAATTATAATTATTGATGAAACAAGGAGGAACATAATTAATGAGTTGTTTATCTTACCTAATCTTTTTCCCATTCCTCTTTTTATTTTAAGACTCATTTTATTTTCATCAGTTTTTCATTTGCTCTTTTGTATGATGTCCATACAGTCCTTTCATTCCTGTTAAGAATATCGGCAATCTCATGGTTTCTCATACTTTCATTCTCTTTCAGATGTTTTGTAAGCGCTTCCAATAATCCAATATCACGGTTTGCAAACACAGAAACAGGAATATCTTTTGGGTTGTCTTTTAAAATAAAGCTGCCTTTGAACTTTTTCCTTGCATTATTGTAGCTCGCCCATATGATGCGGTCATCCCTGTTTAAAAGCAAGGCAATCTCATGGTAGCTAAGATTAAGCTTATCCTTAAGGTAGATAGTTAATGATTCAAGAATTCCAAGAGTTCTTTTTTTGAATATACAGCACGGAACATTTATTTTAGTTCCATTTTCTTTTTCCTTAAGAATATCAACGAATTTTTCAAGAGAAAGGTTATTTTTTTTAAGAATTGATTTTAAGAAAACCCCGACTGCATCTACTTCTCTCTCTAACTCTTTCTCTAACACTTGCGCTTGCATTAAATCCCTCTTTTTTTAAATTCCCTGTACTTCTATGAATAATTCTTAAGATTATTCTATTTAAATCTTTCTGTTTTATTACATATCTTGTAGGATAAAATACATATTGTGTAAGATTTATAACCTATTCAGTAAGAAAAAAAGAATTAAAATATGATTAAAACTGCCTTCCCATTCTTTTTTGCAGCTCAATACATTTGTTAAATACAAGGGCCTTTTCATTCTTCGGAAGGTTCTTGTAAAGGAATTCTATTCTTGGGTAAAGGCGTTTTGCCTCTTCCATTTCATTGTTGTTCAGGTGGTTATGCCCCCATTCAACAAGCTCTTCTATTATATCAATCTCTTTTCTTGCTATTAACCTTCCTCCAAGCTCAGCGTATTTAGAATTTATCTCTTTCATGTTTAAATTTTTCATCTGCTTATCAAAATTATAACTGGCCCTGTTAAAACTCCTGTCTGCGCTATAGCTCCTTCCTATAAAAACCTGGTAGCCAACCAGGGCCCCAATAACTAAAATGCCTACAATTATGAAAATCATATCTCTCCTTTGTATTCCAAGGCCCATATTTAATATTGAGAAACCAGTCAGCTTGCTTATATCCTGCTCAAGCTGCACAGGCCCAATCAATGCAACAGACGCGCTGTTCTTTACATCATTTATATTAACCCTTTTGTCAACAATATATTTTATTTCCTGTCCTGTAAAACCTATTTCTGCAAACCCAAATTTTATTATAGGGTCTTCCTCTACAACATTATAATTCTTTGTCAAGAAGGTTATATCTGATGAGCTCTGCGCTATGCTCTTTGGGATTATTTCATATAATATTACATCCTTTGCACTTTCTGTGCCCTTGTATGATATTGATTTTATTATGAGACTTTTTTCCTCAATCTCATTATCAATAAATTCTATTTCAATATTGTACAATGTTACCAAAACCTCAATATTCTCCTGTATTTTCATATTCTGGTTTTTGTATTTTGTTTTGTCTATTGTTTCAAATTCAGGATTCTCAAATAATTTTTCTATTGCAAGGTCAATGCTTCCCTCTCCTAAACCCTGCACATTATCGCTTTTTTGTATAACACTCACATCTCTTGGAGTTGTCTGCCTTATCTTCTTTAGCTCAAGCTCAATTTTATCAATCTCATTATCAAGCTGTGATTCTGTCATATACCTGTCTTTTAATCCTTCAAAGTCATTTTTTATTTTTTCAAGTTTTGATTTTGCCTGGCTTATTTTTTCATTTAGGTTTAGATATCCAACAAGCTCTTTTTCTTCTTTATTCTTAAGCATTGAGGATATTTCATCTATATCTATGAGTAAAGTTTCAACTTTTTTTATTTCATCATTCACCTTATAAACAAGGTTTGGAGGCAGCACTTTCGGCGCCTCCTCCTTGCTTTCGCTTACACTCTCTTTTTCCTTTGATGAATCCTTTACAGAGGTTGCGTAAACCTCTTCAGAAAGCTGGCCCATGTTTCCTGCCTTGTCAACAGCATTTACCTTATAATAATAAGTTGCCCTGTCTTCTGTTGAATAGTCTATGAACCTTGTTATATTTCCTGTTTCAGAATAAAAGTCAAGATAATCAACTCCTGATGAAGTTGACCTGTAAATTCTAAAGTAATCTATGTCCTCTCCCTCATAATACCAGTTAAGCTCAATTCTTCCGTCATCCCTTGATTTTGCCTCGATATTCACTGGTTTTGGCGGCTTTTTAGTGTCAACAACAAAGATTTTTCCCTCTTTTATTGTGTTGCCTGTTACTCCATTTTCATTTCTTCCTGAGAAATAAAATGTCCCGACTTTATTATCATCTGTTTCAGTTATTATCATATATCCTTTCCATATTCCCTCATCTTCTGCTAGGGAAACAAGCCTTTTTGATCCTGGGGATGTATCAAAACTGTATTCAAGTTTTGGAGTTTCCTGCAGTTCTTCTGATGGGATAAGTGTAACCTCGATTGTCCCTGCTGTCAAAGGAGACTCATCACTTAAAACTATTTCAGCATAAGGAGGAAGGTCAATTGTAAATGTTATTTTCTCTGACTCATTCATCTTGTATCCGTTTAAGTCCTTGCATCTTACAAAATATTCATGCGTTCCATCTGAAAGCTCTGATATTATCTGTTTATGAGTCTTCTCCCCTGTAACCTCAAATGTTTTTGGCAGATTATCATAGTTTGCGTTGCTTGTTCCATACCTGCATGTAGCATCCTCATTTGTTGTTACTTCTAATGTTACTGAATCTGAGCTAACAACACCAGAAGGATATGTTGATAATATTTCAGGAGCAGAACTCTGAATATTTCCTGTTATCTGCTTTGTGTCCACTATTGTTCCATTTGTTGCAATCAAGTCTGCAGAAATAGTATACTCTCCTGGATTAATCCCCTTGAAGTTTCTTGTTATTTGTTTTGATAATGTGTTTTCGAGCTGTATTATCTCATCAGAAATGTCAAGATTGGTGTAATCAATGTATAATGTCCCGTTAAAAGGAGAACTTGAAGAGAGTGAAACTGTTAATGTTTCAGTTTCGCCCTGCATCACTAAATTTGGGGCTGACAACCCTATTGATTCTGCATGGACTACTGGAACTATTAAGATGAGTACCAATAGGGCTGTCAGTTTAGCGTTCATTTTTTGTTCTCCTTGAGTATGAATTTTTTTAGATCTTCGATTATCAGGCTCTTAATATAATCAGATTTAGCAAGGCCCATCCTCTTAGAAATATCCTCTAATTTCTCATTTAGCTCGTCTTTAATTGAAAAGTTGATTTGGGCCATTTTATGTTTCTGCCAGCAGTTACTGAAATAATACTAATAATATACTAATAACTACTAATATAATACTATTAATATACTATTTATACACTATTTCATTACTATTTATATATAAACCTTTCGATTATTTTTCTTTTGAAATTCTTTCGTAAAAATAAAAGAAAATTCATAAAACCCAAAAAAACCAAGGCTTTAGCCTGCTTATTTTTTTAAATTTCAGATACAATACAACCTTTATGAACAAAACAAGATTTGCTGTTTTAACTGGATTTTTTGTTTTACTGGTTCCAATTTTAGTCAGCGCAGATTTACAACTTCAGCCAATAATAGGAAAAGAGCTTGATATAGGCGAAATCTGCAAAAACCTTTTCAGGGTTGAAAATAAAGATTATTCCAGCAATGAAAAAAGCTGCATAGACGCATTTGTTTACTACAACATCTCAGGAAAAAACTTTTTTTATGAGGATCATTTCAATGTTAAATGCATCAATAAGTTTAAATCTTCTGGAACAGGAGAATTTACGCCTGAAAAATCAGGCAGATATGTTTTATGTGGGCTTATCATCAATTCAACTGCAAAACACAAAAATAATGCTTCATGCGCTGAAATTCTTGTGAAAGGCATTCCAAAAACATCCTTCAATGTTTCAATCAATGCAAATGTTGTTAACCAGGAAACTGCAGTTGTTAAAGATAAAGATGAAACTACTAATTCTAGGCAAACAAATCAAGATTCTTCTTCTCAGCCAATCACAGGAAAAACTGTTTATGAGTCAAGCTCTATGAAATCATTTAACATATCAAGATATATATTCATAGGAATTCTTGTTTTGTTTGTTGCATTGCTGCTTTTAAAAAAATAATCATTTAAGAAAAAATTTCAATTGCTTTGGATGAGCTTTTATTTTATCATAATTTTTTATTATATCATAAATATTATTGAACTCAAGAAAAGTCAACTCGCTCCTTGCGAAATCATCTTTTAGTTTTTGAATGTAAGATTTATCATTATAGCTTTCATGGCTCCATGTCTCGCATGGAATAAGTATTCCATTTATTCCGGTTAGCCGTCCCTGCTGTATTGGCTCGGGCGCATTGTCAACAAGAAAAACATTTCTCTTGTCAAGATTTTTTACAATTTCATTAAGAGTTTTAGCTTTTTTTTCATTAACTACATAGCAATCGTTTTCATTGAAATATTTATAAAGACCATTCACCTTTACCTTTTCTCTCTGGAAATGAGGCTCTCCTCTTGTGCATATCATTATCTTATCTTTTTTTGTATTCTTAACGTAATCAAGAACATCATAAGCCTTTTTTTTAACTGAATTTCTTGTTTGTGAAACTTTCTCTGCCAAATTTCTTATTTTTCTTATTTCATCTTCATTATATCTTTTATTGTACTTTTTGCAGAAATATTCAAAAGTTTCCTGAAAGGATAAAATATATCTCTCTGTGGCATAAGGAATCTTTCCTTGTTTCTTGAAAATTTCAAAGTTTTTCATATCTATCTCTTCAAGAACCTCGCCAATTGTCTTTAAATCAACAGCATTTTCATTGAGCTTGTGCATAATCGCAGAGGCCAGCTTAGCTTGGGGAAACTTGTAATTATGCTGTGTGCTTATCAGGGTATCATCAAGGTCAAATATGAAGGTCTTGTTCATTTTCTTTTATTTCATCTTGTCTTGTTTTTCAATATATAAACCTTTTGATTGTATTCATTTTATAATAGTAATAATACTTTAACTACTATGGAAACTTTTTTAAATTCATTTGATTTTTAGTTTCTGTATGGATGAAAAAGAAAACAAAAAAACAGTGAGACAGAATATTGATGAAGGCAAGATTCTTGTGAGGGCAATTGTCGAGATAGTTGGAAAGCCGAAGGAGCATGTTGAAGAGGCATTGAAAGTTGTAATTAAAAAAATAAAAGAGGAAAAGGATTTAAAAGTAGTTGATGAAAAGGTTTTCAATGCAGAGCCTTATGAAAAAATGTTTAGTGCCTTTGCAGAAATGGAATTTCTTTTAGGCAGCATAGATTCTCTTGTAGGGTTTTGCTTTGATTACATGCCTTCTTCGCTTGAAATAATCGAGCCAGAAAAGCTGAAGTTCAATTCAGGTGAGTTAGCCTCAGTCTTAAATGATATGATAGGAAAGCTGCAAAACATAAATGTCAGGGCCACCCAGTCTGATATGGAGCAAAAATCACTAAAAAAGAATATGATAAAAGTCATCAGAAATATGATACTAATTCTCCTTAAATCAAAGGATATGGATATAAGAGAACTGTCAAAAAACAGTGGTATTGATGAGAAAAATCTAGAACAACTGCTTAATGTTATGGCAAAGGAAAATGTAATAATCTTAAAAGAAGGGGTTTACAGCTTAAAAAAAGATGGATGAGCTTAAAAAACAGGCGGAAGCAGTGCTGTTCGCAGCCGGAGACAGAATTGAATTAAACGATATTGCAAGGCTTTGCAAAACCAGCCCGAATAATGTTAAAAACGCCCTTAATGAGCTGAAAAAGGCTTATAAAAACAATGATTCAGGGCTTATGGTTGTTGATGATGGAATCTTCTGGAAAATTACAGTCAGGGAAGCATATATCCCTTTAGTGCAACAGATCAATCCAAGAACAGAGCTTGATAGAACAACTATTGAAACACTGGCTGTAATAGCATGGAAATCTCCTATTCTTCAGTCAGATGTTATAAAGACAAGAACAAATAAGGCATATGACCATATAAAAGAGCTTGTTGATTCAGGATTTTTAGTTAAGCAAAGGCACGGCAGGAGCTATATTCTCAGACTATCTAAAAAATTCTTTGATTACTTTGATTTAAGCGATAAAGAGGATATTAAAAACCGCTTCAAGGATTTTGTTGATATAAATGAAGATGAGCTCATAGAATTAGAGAAAGAAAAAATAAAAGAAGAGCACGAAAAACAAGATATTGATGAAGAAATTCCTAAAGAAACCCAAAAACAGCTGGAAACTCAGCAAGAGCAATCCACTGAAAACAAGAGTGAAAACCTTTCTGATGAAGTAAAATGAAAATAGGGGTGTATTCTGCTCACGATGATGATTCTATTTTAGGTGTTGGCGGAAGAATTGCCCAATACATTAAAAAAAAGGATGATGTTTATGTTGTTATCTGCAACCCTGGAATGAATGCGTACACAGTTAATTTCGATATAAACGAAAATCCATCTCCTGTTGAGTTAGGCAAAGCAAGGAAAAATGAAATCATTAACGCATTAAAAATTTTAGGAGTGAAAAAAGAAAGATTGTACTTTTTGGACCTAGACAAAAAAAACAAAAGGGTTCGCGAAAACATGGCAAAGGCAAAGGAGCAGCTTTTAAAAATTACAGAAAAAGAAAAACCCAATATTATTTATTTTCATCATCCTGATGCACATGCAGAACACAGGGCAGTAAATAAGATAATACTTGAAATTTTAGATGAAATAAATAAGAAACCACAATCTTTCGAGTTTGTTTTATGGACAAAAGAGCTTGCCAAAGGAAGAAATGATGTTAATGAGAATTTTGTTCCCGAGATTAAGGAAACCACCATAAAAGTTAATATTAAGGAAGAGATTGAAATGAAAAGAAAAGCCATAATGCAGATGAAAAGCCAGGTTGAAAAAAATCCTTATCCTGAATGGCAAGTTTTGGAAAGGCCTGTGATTGACAAAAAAGCTATTGATTATTTTTTAAAGGAAGATGAGATTTTTGTAAAGGTGGAATAATGCTGTTGTTAAGATGCCCTAAATGCAAACAAAAGATGAAATATGATGCTGCGAACAATAGAAATATAAACAAAAAAAGAAAAAAATGTGTTTACTGCGGGCATTCTTTTAAAGTGATTGGAAATATTATTAAAAAGGTTGATTTAAAACGCCAAAAGCTTAAATAGTTGAAGTTTTCTTTAATAAATAACTGAACAAAAGCTTCGGTTAAAAAGGTGATAAGAATAAAACAAGAAAAACCTGAAACAATTTTAAAAGTTAAAAGGCTTTTAAAAGATGCAGAGCTTCCTGAGTACGCCTTAAACACAGATATTGGAATTGACATAAGAGCAAATGAAACAATAGTAATTCCTGTTTCTGAGCAAAAGACAATAAAGACAGGACTGGCAATAGAAATACCTGAAGGCCATGTCGGCTTAATAAGAGACAGGGCAGGGATTATAACAAAAATGGGAGTTCATACAGCAGCAGGCACATTTGATCCTGCATATAGGGGAGAAGTTTCAATAGTCCTTGTTAATTGCGGAGAGGAAGATGTTGAGGTTGAAAAAGGAATGAGGATTGCACAGATGATAATACTTCCTGTGGCAAAGGCAAAGATACAAGAAGTTAAACAACTGTCTTCCACTGAAAGAGGAGAAAGGGGCTTTAGCTCAACAGGTTTCAAGGAAGTAATCAAAGATCTTGACAAGATAAAAAAGTAATTTTCTTAATTTTTTTAGCTTTTCTGATTTTACTCTTTTAATCAACCCAAAAGATATATAAACTATTGCAGATTACTATTTATCGAGGAAAATGGATGAAAATATTGCGGAAAAAAACACTGAAAAAAAACAGGAAAAAATAGTAAAAAGGCTTGTTTCAGAAGAGATGAAAGAGTCATACCTTTCATACTCTATGAGTGTTATAGTAGGCAGGGCCCTTCCTGATGCTAGAGATGGCCTGAAGCCAGTTCACAGAAGAGTTCTTTACACTATGTATGAGAATGGATTACTTCATAACAAGCCATTCAGAAAATCTGCAAATGTTGTTGGAAACTGCATGGCCAAATACCATCCTCACGGAGATTCAGCTATTTACGATACTTTGGTCAGGATGGCCCAGGATTTTTCATTGAGATATCCTTTAGTTCAGGGTCACGGCAACTTTGGCTCAATTGATGGGGATTCTGCGGCTGCAATGAGATACTGTATTACAGGAGATTCATTAATATTGACAGATAAGGGGATGTTAGATATAAAAAATATTTCCAATAAAAAAGAAGCAAAAATTAATATGAAAATTTTATCTTTCAATAACAAAAAAAATACAGCTTCAAAATTTTTTAATTCTGGAAAACATGATATTATTTCGTTGCAGACTAATTTAGGATATAAAATCAAGGGCTCATATAACCATCCAGTTATGTGCTGGGAAATAAAAAACAAAATTCCAGAAATACAATGGAAACTTCTTGAAGATATTAAAGAAGGAGACATGGTTCTTTTGAATAGAAATTCATCCTTATTTGCAAAAGCAGATTTAAACTTAACCAAATTCAAGCCAAAATTCAACAAGAAAACAAAGAGCATACAATTGCCTTCAAGGATGAACAAGGAATTGGCTTTTTTATTAGGGGCTCTAATTTCAGAAGGCTCTTTCCATCAAAATAGAATATATTTTAGTAATTCAGATATGGAATTTTATAATTATGTGAAAAAAATAATTTATGACCAATTTAAAGGAGTTTTATTATATGAAAGAAAAATAACTGGAAATTGTTTAGAGTTAAATATTTATCATAAAAATATTGTTGATTTTTTAAAAAACATAGGCTTTAAGGATGAAAAGTCAAACAAAAAAGAGATTCCATTTTCAGTATTGCAATCATCTAAAAAGGTTGTTTCAAGCTTTTTAAGGGGTTTATTTGAAGGGGATGGCTCAGTTATATACAAAACAGACAAAAGGCACAATGGAAAAAGCATTGAGTTAACCTATAATTCAAAAAGCGAAGTTTTGATCAACCAATTAAAAATTTTATTGCTAAATTTTGGGATAGTTACAACACATCCTTACAAAGACAAAAGAAACGGGTGTTATAAGCTAATAATTTCTGGTTATTATTCCATTAAAAAATTTAAGGATGAAATAAACTTTTTCTCAATAAGAAAAAAAGAAGCTGTTCTTAAAATTGATGAAATAAACTCAAAAAGGATGAGCAAAACAGATTATATTCCTTTTTTAAGCGCTTATCTAAGGAAAAAGTATAAATCAACCTTTATAGCAAAAAATAATTTTGACAGATACTCTAATTTAGAAAAAAATTATAACAAATTAACAGCAATTATTGATGGAAAGGACAAGAAAATTATTGATATGCTTATTAAACAAAAATACTTGTTTGATAAGGTAAATTTAACCAAAAAACTGGATAAAAAAGAAGAAGTGTTTTCAGTGAAGGTTAACAGCAATTGCCATTCTTTTGTTTCTAATGGATTTATTAACCATAACACAGAAGCACGCCTTCCAAAAATCTCAGAAGAGATAATGGAAGATATTGAAAAAGATACAGTTGATTTTAATCCAAATTTTGACGGCTCTGCAAATGAGCCATTAGTTCTTCCCTCAAAGGTTCCAAATCTTCTTTTAAACGGTTCATCAGGAATTGCAGTTGGAATGGCCACAAATATTCCTTCTCATAATCTTAATGAGGTTGCGGATGCAATAATAAAGGTTATTGACAATCCAGATACAAACATTGATGAGCTCAATCAGATAATTAAAGGGCCAGACTTTCCTACAGGTGCTTTAATCTGCGGAAGAAACGGAATAAAAAGCGCTTACAGCACTGGAAGAGGAAAGGTAATAATAAAATCAAAAGCAGAAATAACAGAAGAAAAAGGCAAAAAAAGAATCATTGTTTCTGAAATTCCATATATGGTCAATAAGGCTGTGCTCATGGAACAGATAGCTGATAATGTAAGAAACAAAGTAATAGAAGGAATATCTGATCTTAGGGATGAATCTGATAGAGAAGGAATTAGGATAGTTATTGAGTTAAGAAAGGATGCAAATTCTGAGGTAGTGCTTAACCAGCTTTACAAGCACACAAGGATGCAGGACTCTTTTGGGATAATAATGCTTGCCCTTGTTAAAAACCAGCCAAGGGTTCTTAATCTTAAAGAAATCATTCTCTGCCATATAAACCATAGAAGAGATGTAATAAGAAAGAAAATACAGTTTGAACTTAAAAAAGCAGAGGAAAGAGCACACATTCTTGAAGGGCTTAGGATAGCTCTTGCCAATATAGACTCTGTTGTTGACATGATAAAAAAAGCAGAATCAACTGAAGATGCAAGACAGGTTTTAATGAGTGCATTCAGCCTTACAAAAAAACAGGCAAATGCTGTTCTTGACATGAAACTCCAGAAATTAAGCTCCTTGGAACAGAAAAAGCTAAAGCAAGAGCTTGAGGAACTTATTAAGAAAATAGAGGAATACAAATCAATACTTGCATCAGAGCAAAAAATCCTTGATATAATAAAAAAAGAGCTTATTGAGCTCAAGCAAAAATATGGTGATGAGAGAAGAACACAGATTATTGATGGAGAGGAAGAAGATATAGATATAGAGGATTTAATAGAAGATGAAGAGGTTGTTATAACTGTAACTCATGCAGGATACATAAAAAGGATCCCTTTAACTGAATACCGCGAACAAAGAAGAGGGGGGAAAGGAGTTATAGCAACAAGAACGAGAGAGGAAGATTTTGTTGAAAATATATTCATCTCATCTACACATTCATACCTTTTATTCTTTACAAACAAAGGAAATGTTCATTGGCTAAAAGCTTACAAGGTTCCTGAAGAATCAAAACAGGCCAAAGGAAAAGCAATTGTAAACCTTCTTGAACTTAAGGATGAGTATGTAACCACTGTTATTCCAATAAAGGAATTCAATAAAGGTTATTATCTGTTTATGGCTACAAAAAAAGGTTTTGTAAAGAAGACAGAACTTGACTTGTTTTCGAGACCAAGGGCAGGAGGAATAAGGGCATTAAGCCTGGATGAAAATGACGAACTGGTAAATGCAGTCCTTACAGATGGAACAAAGAACATTCTTCTTGCAACAAAAAATGGAATGGCTGTAAAATTTAAGGAAAACAATGTTAGGCCTGTTGGAAGGACAGCAAGAGGAGTTAGAGGAATAAGGCTAAAAAACAATGACGAGATAATAGGAATGATAATGGCCCATGATGCTTACACCCTTCTTACTGTTACAGAAAATGGATATGGAAAAAGAACAAAAATAGAAGATTACCGCCTTATAAACAGAGGTGGCTCAGGAGTTATAAACATTCAATGCAGTGAGAGAAATGGAAAAGTTATTGCAGTTATGTCTGTTGATGGTGAAGACGGAATAATCATAATTAGCAGAAAGGGAATTGTGATAAGGATGCTTTCAAGCGGAATATCTGTTATTGGAAGGAATACCCAGGGAGTAAGATTAATGAGATTAAGCGATGATGATAAAGTAGTTTCAGCAGCAAAAGTAATCAATGGCGAATAATTCTTTATGCACAGAAATGTTTGATAAAACCCTTATTTTGTTATTATAGGAATCATTTCTGGCATCCTAAAAATCCATAATGGATTTTTATGATATATTTTGATTAATAACAATCTTTTTAAATGATATATGTTTCTAAAATTTGGGGTTGATTTATTAAAAGAGGTATATTATGAAAGCTTATCTTGATATAATTAAGAGTATTATTGATAAAGGAGTTCTTAAGAAAAATCGTACAGGGGTTGACACCATTGCAGTTGCAGGGGTTATGTTTGAGCATGATATGAAAGATGGTTTTCCTCTTTTAACAACAAAAAGTGTTCCTTTAAGGTTAGTTGCTTCTGAGCTTGAGTTCTTCATAAAAGGAATAACAGATAAAAGATGGCTTCAGGAAAGAAACAATCATATCTGGGATGAGTGGTGCACTCAAAAAAAAGTGCCTTACAACCATGATGAGGAAACAAAGAAAAAAATGTCTGAAGAGCGCGACCTTGGGCCGATATACGGATGGCAGTGGCGAAATTTTGGTGCAAAGTACGATTCTTTTGATAAAGAGCCAGTTGGAAATGGAATAGACCAATTAAAAAATCTTGTTGAAACATTGAAAAAAAATCCAAACGATAGAAGAATGATTGTTTCAGCTTGGAATCCTGTTGATTTAAAGGATATGGCTTTGCCGCCATGCCATTACTGTTTCCAGGTTACTGTTATTGACGGCAAGTTAAATCTTTTATGGAACCAGCGCTCTGTTGATGTTGCCTTAGGATTGCCATTTAATATAGCGAGTTATGGTTTGTTATTGCACTTGCTTGCAAAAGAAACAGGGCTTAAGGAAGGAAAATTAGTTGGTTTTTTAGGAGATACTCATATTTATGTAAACCATTTAGATGGTTTGAAAGAGCAGATTGAAAGAAAGCCACTTCAACTCCCAAAGATAAAAACAGAAAAATTTACATCAATATTTGAATGGAAATATGAGGATTCAATTGTTGAGGATTACAATCATCACCCAAGAATAAAATTTGAGGTTGCTGTATGAAAGATATTATAATAATTGCTGCTGTTGCTGAGAACAATGTTATTGGAAAAGATGGAAAAATCCCCTGGCATATAAAGGAGGATTTCCAACATTTCAAAAAACTTACAATGGGATGTCCATGCATTATGGGAGACAAAACATATGAGTCACTTCCAATAAATCCATTACCTGGAAGAGAAAATATCATACTAACCTTTAATAAAGATTATCATCCAGAAGGAACAGTTGTAAAATACTCATTTGAGGAAGCATTAGAGCATTGCAAAAACAGTGAAAAAATCTTCATAATAGGAGGAGCAAGCATATACAAACAGGGATTGAAGTTTGCAAACAGAATGGAGCTAACAAGAATACATAAAAGCTATGATGGAGATACTTACTTTCCTGAGTTTGATGAAAATGAATGGATTATTGAGAAAAAGAAAGACCATGGAAAATATTCGTTCATAAGCTATGTTAAAAAAGGAGGTAATGAAGATGATAAATCTTGATGAGCTTAATAAGTCAGACCATTTAGTTGCAGATGCAGTTAAAATGGAGCTTAACAGGCAGCGCAATTCTGTTGAATTAATCGCGTCTGAAAACTTTGTTAGCATCCCTGTACTGCAGGCAATGGGAACTTGGCTAACAAACAAATATTCTGAAGGATATCCACACAAAAGATACTACGGCGGAAATAAGTTTATTGACATGAGCGAGGACTTGGCAATAGAAAGGGCTAAATTATTATTTGATGCAGAGCACGCAAATGTGCAGCCGCATGCAGGAAGCCAGGCCAACATGGAAGTTTATTTTGCACTGCTCAACCTTAAAGATAAAATTTTAGGAATGGACTTATCACACGGCGGCCACCTAACTCATGGAAGCCCTGTAAATTTCTCAGGAAAGTTTTATGATTTTGTTTCATACGGAATTTCAAAAGAAACAGAAAGAATTGATATGGATGAGGTAAGAAAAATTGCATTAAAGGAAAAACCAAAACTGATTTTAGCAGGCTACAGCGCTTATCCAAGGAATATTGATTTCAAGGAATTCAGGGAGATTGCAGATGAGGTTGATGCTTATTTAATGGCAGATGTTGCTCATTTTGCAGGAATTATTGCTGCAAGAAAGCACATGATGCCCTTTCCTTATTGTGATGTTGTAACAACAACAACACATAAAACATTAAGGGGACCAAGGGGAGCGATGATACTCTCTATGCAGGAAGACCGCTTAAAGGAAAAATATCATCCTGATTCAAAGAAAAATCTTGCGAGAATGATTGATTCTGCTGTCTTTCCAGGAATGCAGGGCGGCCCATTAGATCATGTGATAGCTGCAAAGGCAGTTGCTTTCGGAGAAGCTTTAAAACCCGACTTTAAGGATTATATAGAGCAAGTATTGAAAAACGCAAAAGCACTCGCAAGTGATTTAATGTATCATGGATTTAAGCTAATAAGCGACGGCACAGACAATCACCTTATGCTTATTGATTTAAGCAATAAAGATGTTACAGGAAAACAGGCAGAAGCTGCTTTAGATGAGGCAGGAATAACATGCAATAAAAACATGGTTCCATTTGATGAGAGAAGCCCATTTGACCCAAGCGGAATAAGGATTGGAACTCCTGCAATAACCACCAGGGGATTTAATGAAAATGACATGAAAGTAATTGCAGACTCAATGAACAAAATAATTGAGAACATAAATAATAAAGAAATAATTGAAAAGGTAAGGCAGGATATTGTTGAGATTTGCAATGAGCATCCTCTTTATCCTGAAATAAATCTTGATTAATATGAAGGGAAAACTTATTGTTATAGCAGGAACAGACGGAAGCGGAAAAGCAACGCAGGTTAAGTTTCTTGAAGAGAAACTAATAAGAAAAGGTTATGATGTTAAAGTAACTGATTTTCCACAGTACGGCCAGAAAAGTGCTGCGCTAGTTGAAGAATACCTTAATGGAAAGTACGGCTCTCCTGAAGATGTTGGACCTTACAGGGCATCTATATTTTATGCATGCGACAGGTATGCTGCATCATTTAAAATGAAGGAATGGCTTGATGAGGGCAATATAATCATTTCAAACAGGTATGTTTCCGCAAACATAGGTCATCAGGGAGGAAAAATAAATGATATCAATGAAAGAAACAAATACCTTGACTGGCTTTTTGACCTTGAGTTTAATATTTTTGGGATTCCGAGGCCAGACAAAAACATACTTCTTTATGTTCCACCTGAAGTAAGCCAAATGCTTGTTGACCAAAAAGACTTAAGAGAATACATAGAGAACGGAAAAAAAAGAGACATACATGAGGAAAACTTAAATCATCTTAAGAATGCTGCTGATGCTTATCTTTATGCTGCTGAAAAATACAACTGGGATAAGATTGAATGTGCGCCTAATGGAAAACTCAAAACAAAAGAAGAGATTTCAGAAGAAATTTGGGAAAAGGTAATTGATCTGATTAAAACTGATTCTTAGATAGATTTATAAATTTCTTTATTAAGCCAGATAAGATGAAGCTTACAGACATTGATATAAACTCTATTGAAAAAGTCTTATTGGTTGAGAGAAAGGCAAAGACATTTGGTCTTGAGGGAATAAAAAAATTTCTAAGCTTGATTGGAAATCCTGAAAAAAAATTAAAGATAATCCATGTTGCAGGAACAAACGGAAAAGGTTCTGTGTGCGCAATGATATCATCTGTTTTAAATGAAGCTGATTTTAACGCAGGTATGTTTACTTCTCCTCATTTAATAAAAGTCAATGAAAGGATAAGGATTAATGATGAGCTTATAAGTGATGAGAATTTCAGAAGAATAGCTGATTTTGTTTACGAAAAAGAGAAGGAGAATAACATTAGCTTAACTTTTTTTGAAACATTGACAGTTATGGCCTTTATTTACTTTAATGAAAAGAAAGTTGATTATGCTATTATGGAAACAGGAATGGGCGGCCGCTTGGACGCAACAAATGTTTCACAGCCAATAATTTCTGTTATAACAAATATTGGTTTAGAGCATAAAGATGTTTTGGGCAATACAATAAAAGAGATTGCAAATGAAAAGGCGGGAATCATAAAGTCAAATACAACAATTGTTACAAGCGCAAAAGGAAAAGCGCTTTCTGTTATTGAGAATATTGCTGAGAAGCATAACTCAAAACTTGTTGTTGCAAAAAAACTTAACAATATTGAGTTAAGATTAAAAGGAGAGTATCAAAAAGAGAATGCCTCAACTTCATATGCAGCTTTAAAGGAGATTGGTTTAAAAGAAGATGTAATATTAAACGGGTTGAAGAAGGCTTACTGGCCGGGCCGTTTCGAGTTCATAGGTGGAAATATCTTACTTGATTGCGCCCACAATCCAGACGGAATAAATGCTCTTGTAAATTCTATAAAAAGGCTTGAGTACCATAATCTTATAGTTGTTATTGGAGTTATGAAAGATAAGGATATTAGTTCAATTGAAAAAAAGCTTGAAAAACTTAATCCTTTTGTTATTGCAACAAAGGCCTCTGTATCAAGGTCAAAAGAGCCAGAGGAAATTGCAAAATATTTTGAAAATGCAGTGGTTATACCTAACTTAAAAGATGCAATAAACCACTCTATTGAAAAAGCTGAAAAAAATGATCTTGTGTTAATAACAGGCTCAATCTTTGTTGTTGGAGAGGCATATCCTTTTCTTACTAAACATTTAAATAAACTGTAATTTTACTTTTTTCTATGAAAGGAATTGCAATAACACACAAAGGATTGGAAGATATAGCTGCCTTGGAGATTAAGGAGATAATCAAAGCTGAGTCTGAGGTTAAGGAAACAACTGTAGTTTTCAGTCCAAAAAATCTTGTTGATTTGTGCACTCTGGCTTATAAGGCACAGTCTTTGATAAAAGTTCTTTATCTTTTTGACATTTTTAAGGTTAAGAATGATGAAAAATCAATTCTTGATAAAATCAAAAAAAGCGTTGAAAAGATTGATTTTAAAGAGTGGTTAGATAAAGAAAAGACATTCAGGGTTTCATGTAAACATGTTGAAAATGAGATAAGCAGCCAGGAAATAGAAAAGGAAACAGGAGCTATTTTAATAGACAAGATACAAAAGACAGGTAAATACGACCAAAAGGTTGATCTTGATAATCCTGATGTCATATTTTACATTTACATTTATGAAAACCAATGTTACATTGGAATTGATTTCTGCGGTTTTGACTTAAGCAAAAGGGATTATAAAGTTTTCAGCAATCCAGCTGATACAAAAGGAACAATATCATACTCTGTTTTAAGGATTGCAGAATATAAAAAATCAGATACATTGCTTGACCCTTTCTGCAGCTCAGGAACTATTCCGATTGAGGCAGCCTTGTTTAAGCTTGGCTCTGTGAATTTTTACAGAAAAGACAGGTTTGCTTTTTTAAAACTTAAGCAGTTTGAAAATCATGATTTCAAAAAATTATTTAGCAATGAATATGATGAAGAAAAACCAAACATACTTGCATCTGATGAAAGGCTTTACAACATGAGGGCAGCAAAAAAGAACGCAAAAATAGCTTCTGTTAATAAAATGATTGAGTTTTCAAAAATTGATGTTGACTGGCTTGACACAAAGTATGAAAAACAAAGCATTGATTTAATAGCAACAAAACCAATTTTCCTTAAGTATGAACTTGATAAGACAAAAAAAATTTATGATGGATTTTTTTATGGCGCAAAATATATTCTTAAGAATAAGGGAAAAATAGTAGTCATTTCAAAGGGAGATGATTTAATAGAAGAGATATCTAAAAAACATGGATTTAATATTTGCCATGAAAGAGTTGTTTTTCAGGGCAGTCAGCAGCTTAAGGTAACTGTTTTTCAAAAATAAATCAAAAGGTTTATAAATAATATTTATTAAGGAGATAGTATGGAAAAAAGAGGTCAGGTAAGCATATTTATAATCATTGGATTTGTTTTTATCATCACTATATCCTTGTTTTTTTTAATAAGGAACACCAATTTAAAGTTTGGCTTTGCAGGTTCCCCTGACACAAGGCCGATAGAACACTACATTGAGCTTTGCATAAAATCATCTGCTTCTGATGCTATTTATCTTGCAGGTATGCAGGGCGGCTACACAACAACTCCAAATATTTACTTTGAGTCAGGTTATGCAAGAACAGCATACTGGTATAATCAAGGAGAAGACACTTCTCCTAATGTAGAAGAAATAGAACAGGAGCTTTCATCTTACATAAACAATGTTTTGCCTGACTGTATTGAGAGCCTTAGGATTTTTGAGGATATGGGATATGAATTTGAGTTTGGAAACCTTAACACAGAAGCAACCATATATGAAAACAAAGTTGATTTTAATATTCAATATCCTATAAAAATAAAGAAAGGAGAATCAATTTCAGAGATAAAAGATTTTCAGCAAAGCTTTGATGTGAGGCTCGGGCATATAATTAATATAGCAAAAGAAATAGTTGAAATGGAAATTAATGATCCAGACTGGATAGACATGACTTACATGACAGAGCAGGACATTGATTTTAAGATTTATCCATATGATGAAAACATAATAATTTATTCATTGGTTGATACTGATTCAAAGATAAGCAACAACCTTGACTTCGTATTTCTTTTTGCTAACCGTTTCAATGAAAGCGGGCAAGCTTTAAATAAAAATGAATAAAAAGAAGATTATTTCCTTAGTGAAAACTCCTTTAATTTTCCTAGTTTTATTCTCTTTGTTGTTGGTTTCTGTTTATGCTCCAGTTTCGCAGGATTTATTAGACAAACTTAAAGACAGATATGATATTGATAACCAGGAATCTGATTTAGAAAATGAAGATACTACTTCTAATACTGATTCAGGAGATGCATATGAAAATGAAGATGATATCCTTAGCGATTTAAATGATGTTACATTAGATGAAGGCAATCTGGATGTTTCAAAATCAACAGGAAGCACTACTCTTTCAAGTGAGGAAATAGAAACATTAGGACTCAAAAAGATTTTTTCAAAGAATGAGGTTATTAATATTGAGAATGCAAACATTGAGCTAATATCTATTAAGGATGGAATTACAAAAATTACATTTGCAAAATCAGACACGGCTAATGAAATAACCTTTGAAGTTAATGGTGAAACACATACAGTAAGTGCTGAAAAGGGAACAGTTGAATGGATTGATGGAGAGATGATTTTCAGTGAAGGAGTAACCATTAAAACACAGGATGGAAAATCATTTACATCATTGCAAGAAGGAACAAAAATAAAACTGGGAGAAGTAACTGAAGTACAGGGAAAGGCATCTCTTGAATACAAACAGGATTTTTTAGCTGAGATTAAAGTTGTTGGAAAAGATAGTTCTCTTTTCATAGAAAAATCAGAAAATGAAAAAACAGAATTTACAACTATTGATGGAAAAGATATGACAATAACAACAGGAGAGTTTCACAACAGCGAGGAATGTCAAGGAAACTGCATTTCTTACAAAGATATGGGGGCATGGAGCAAGGCAAAGATTGACGGCAATGTACTCTTTGTTAAATATACTGGAGATGAAAAAAGAACAGTAAGGTTTGAGGATAAAAAGGTTTATCTTTACTCAAAGGACGACCTTAAAACATTTCAGAAAGAGTATGATTTTGTTCAGAAAATGGTAATAAATTACAACAATGGCATACCTGTAGTAGTTGAAAATACAGGAGAGGTCAAGACAGATACATATGAATTTTATGATGAGCAAAATCCAGAAAAAGTTGTTGTTGAAAATCAAGATACACCAATACCTGAAACTCAAAACCCACAAACCCAAAAAGTTACTGAAGGACAACTTACAGAGTTTGAAAATAAGGCAAAAACTGTGATAATAAACGGAGAGTCCCTATATGACAAGGTCACAGAAATCTACAATGAGTATGAAGGAGGAGATATTTCCAAACAATTGTTTATTTCATTAATAGAAAAAGAATCTTTAATGGATGAAGAGGGAGCATATTATTATTCTTATGGATTAACCCAGTCAACATTAAGCTCGGTAAAAGATTTGATATTAAATGAGCCAGATGAATACAGCAAATACAAGGATTACAGCGATGAGGAGATTGTTAACCTGCTTAAGTCAGACCCAGTTTTTAATTTAAGAGCAGGATTTGATTATCTTAAACGAATTGAGGAACATTATGGAAGATCTTACGGCTTTTCAGAACCAAAGCAAACATATAATTATGATGGTGATGAAGTTGATATTTACCTCCTGGCTTACAATGCAGGCCCAACAGTAACAAACAAGCTAATGAAATCATTCAATGAAGAAGGGGGAGGAGACTGGGAAGACTTAAAGATATTCATTAATTCAGATAAAGGAGTATCAATCCTTGGG
>JAGYOA010000030.1 GCA_018399355.1 Candidatus Woesearchaeota archaeon
TTTAATCTTATTGAAACTGCTTTGGTTAGTTTTATTTCTATCATTATTATCTGAGAATGCCGCCTGTTTTAGGTTGGCGAACCTTTACCGATAGAAATAAATATAAACAAATAAAAATTCACAAGAAGGGATGAGAAAATGGATAAAAAATACGATTTCAAAAAAATAGAAAAAGACACTCTTGATTTTTGGAGAAAAAACAAGGATAAGATTTATGATTCATTCCAGGAAAACAATAAAGAGAAAAAGCCGTTGTTTTCATGGCTAGAGGGACCTCCAACTGCAAATGCCCCCCCTGGATTGCATCATGTTGAGGCTCGTGTATCAAAAGATGTTCTATGCAGATATAATTTTATGAAGGGTTTTGCAGTGCCGAGAAAAGGAGGATGGGACTGCCATGGCCTTCCTGTTGAAATACAAGTGCAGAAAAAGCTAAACCTTAAGACAAGGAAAGATATTGAAAAATTTGGGGTTAGCAAGTTTATTGAAACATGCAAAAAGGATGTTTTTTCTTATGTAAAAGAATGGTCAGATATGACTGAGAAGATGGCCTTCTGGGTTGATTTGGATAATCCTTACAAGACAATGGACACGAGCTTTATGGAAAGCGAATGGTGGGCATTAAAACAATTGTTTGATAAAGGCTTAATTTACCGCGGGCACAAGGTCGTCCCCTATAGCGTTGGATGTGAAACTCCATTATCCAGCCATGAGGTTGCCCTAGGCTATAAGGAAGTTGAGGACATGACCGTAACTGTAAGGTTTAAGGCAAAAGATGATGTTTACAAAAAAATACCAGGGCTTGAAAAAGATAAAAAGCTTTATTTTTTAGTATGGACAACAACACCATGGACACTTCCAAGCAATCTTTCAATAGCTGTTGGCCAGGATTTAGAATATTCAGTTATTGAAACAAATTTCTCAGAAGAAAACAAGGAAAAAGTATATTATGTTATAGCAAAAGACCTTGTTGAAAGATATTTTCCTGATAAGGAAGGAAGAAAAATAATAAAGACAATAAAAGGAAAAGAGCTTAATGGCCTTGGTTATGAGCCATTGTTTAGCTATTTTAAAGATAAGGTAAAAGATTCATTCAGGTTTATTTTAGCAGATTTTGTGACAACAGAAGAGGGAACAGGATTAGTGCATCAAGCCCCTGCATTTGGAGAGGAAGATTATGATATATGCAAAAAAGAAGGGATTGGTTTTGTAAACCCTGTTGACCTGGAAGGAAAGTTCACAGAAGAAGTGCCTGAATACAAAGGAAAATTTGTAAAAGAGTGCGATGAAGATATAATAGAAAGGCTGAAAAAAGAAGAAAAACTGTTTGTCCAGTATCCAGTAAAACATACTTATCCATTCTGCTGGAGAACAGGATGCCCTCTAATTTACTATGCAATGGACGCCTGGTTTGTTTCTGTTTCAAAATTCAGAGAGAAACTTGTAAAGCATAACAACAATGTTAACTGGTATCCTGAAAGCTTTAAGGATGGAAGATTTGGAAACTTTATAAAAGAGGCAAAGGACTGGGCATTATCGAGAAACAAATTCTGGGGAACACCCTTAAATATATGGGTATGCGAAGACGAGAAATGCAACCATATGGAATCAATAGGAAGTATTGACGAGCTTGAAGAAAAAACAGGAAAGAGAGTAGATGATTTGCATATTGGTTCAGTTGACCCTTTAACATACAAATGCCCAAAATGCGGCAGCATAATGAAAAGAACACCAGAGGTCATTGACTGCTGGTTTGATTCTGGCTCTGCACAGTTTGCGCAATTCCACTATCCATTTGAAAATAAGGAATTGTTTGAAAAAAGATTTCCTTATGATTTTATCTCAGAATCAATTGACCAAACCCGCGGCTGGTTTTACACACTGCATGTTTTGGCAGTTTTATTATTTGACAATTTAAGCTATAAGGATGTTGCTGTCACAGGGCTTTTATGCGACGAGAATGGAGAGAAGATGTCAAAATCAAAGGGCAATATTCTAAAGCCGGATGATGTTTTTGATGAGTATGGTGTTGATGCTGTAAGGTTATTAATGTGCTCTTATCCTCTGGGAAATAATGTTAAAGTTGGATTATCAATTTTTAATGAAATGATAATGCCTTTCTTTAACATACTATGGAACTCTTATTATTACGCATCTTCATACATAAATCATTTTAACCTTAAGGATACAAAAGCAGAGCCAAAAAATGTTGAAGACAAGTGGATAATCTCAAAAATGAACTCGACAATAAAGAACGTTGAGGAATACATGAAAGATTATGACTATGCGCATGCAACAGAGGCAATAAGAAACTTTACAGTAAATGATTTCTCAAGAACATACATAAAATTTGTAAGAGAAAGAACGCAGGAAGAGGATAAAGAGTTAGCATATACATTCAGCTATGTAATTGAGAGATTAATAAAGATAATGGCGCCATTCACTCCTTATGTATCAGAATATATCTATAAGGATTTTATGGATAAAAAAGAGTGGAGTGTTCATTTTGACGAGTGGCCAAGGCATGAAAAGATAAATGAGAACCTTGAGAAAGAATTTGATTATGCATTGGAGATAGTGCAGGCAGTTCTTGCTGCAAGAGAAAAAGCCCAGATTGGAATAAGGTGGCCATTAAGAAAAGCAGTGATACAGAAAACAAAAGAGCACTCTAAAAAGCTTTCAAAGGATGTTGAAGAGCTTATTTTATCGCACACAAACATAAAAGAGATTGAATTCTCAGATAATTTTGAGCTTGAATACGACTTTAAAGTAAATTACAAGAATATAGGGAAGGATTACGGCCAGGAAACTGCAAATGTAATTGAAATAATGAACAGCAACAAGGAAAAAATATTGGACGCAGTAAAAAAAGGAAAAGAAAAAATCTCCTTAAATGATAAGGAGATTAAAATAAAAGAATACCTTAACATAATGAAAGTTGTGCCTGAGCCGTTTGCATTAGGTGAAGCTAAGGACTTTGATGCTTACCTTGACAAGACAATGACTCCTGAGCTTGAGGAAGAGGGATATTTCAGGGAGCTTACCAGGAGAATCCAGAGCATAAGGAAAGATTCTAAGCTTGATAAGAAAGACAGGATAGAGCTTTACCTTAATCTTGATGCAGAGTTTGAAAAATACGTCAAGAACAATCTAAAAGAACTTAACCTTAAGGTCGGCTCAAAAAAGACAGAATTTGAAATTCCATCAGGATTAAAAACACAAAAGGAAGAAGTTAAAAAGAAGGAATTTATAATTGGAATAAAGAAAATTTAATTTTTTTTATTGAACTAAAACAGCGTTTATAGTTCCTTCCTGGCCGGGCCTGTTGGTTATTTTAGCCTTTCCCTTATCAGTTTCAATAACACTACCATTTGTCATGATATTTCTTCTTACAAAATGCCTGTTTGAAGGAGTTTCTACAACAGAAACTATTTTTGCCTTTGTGTATTTTCCTGTTTTTCTGTCCATAACATTTGCAATGTTTTCATTTAGAAGGATCATCTTATTATTTCCGCCGCGTGTTCTAATCAGCTTTGATTTCTTTTCATCTACCTTAGTTAAGGAGGGAACTCTGCCTTGCTCATACATCCTTTTTCCTCGGTTTCCCTTATATCTTGAGCTTGTCGACTTTCTTTTTGATCTTCTTTGACTTATTACCATAAACATAGGGATTTTAAGATTATTTATAAGCTTTTTGCTTGTTTTGATTTTTTTTATAGTAAGATTTATATATGCCTCCCACATTCCATATTATGTTTTTATTTTTTGGAGGGTGTTTTAAATGGAAGATTCAAGACCGCTTGATGCGTTAAACAAAGCAAGAAACAAAAGAGTAATGGTTGAGTTAAAGAATGGAAGGCAGTATATTGGAAAACTAAATGCTTTTGACATACACATAAATGTTGTTTTAGAGGATGCAGAGGAGCATGTAGAGGAATATGCTGAAAAAGAAGTTGACGGAAAAAAAATTCAGGTAAGGACAGGAAACAAAGTAATGAACAGAAAACTTGGAGTTGTCTTTATTAGGGGAGACACAATAATAATGATATCTCCTGCATAAAATCAGTTGTTAATTAAAGAAAATGTCAAAAGGAACAGCATCAATGGGCAAGAAGAGCGGCAAGAAAAACATGATAAAGTGCCGCAGATGTGGTGAAAGAACATATCACATAAGAAAAAAAACCTGCTCTTCATGCGGATTTGGAAAGTCAGCAAAGCTTAGGGATTACGCCTGGAAAAGAAAAAAAGAATAATTCTATCAAAACAATCTTTTTCTCCATAGAATTAAAACTCCTATTAGCGAGAGGGCTAATGAAATGCTCATGGTTATTGCAAATGCATAAGGTGAATTCTGGAAGGGAAGCTGTATATTCATTCCATAAATACTTGAAACTAATGTTGGAAGCATTAAAACGAGTGTTATTGATGTGAGAATCTTCATTACGGTGTTGAGATTGTTTGATATAACAGATGAGAAAGTATCTGTCATATTGTTTATGATATTTGTGTATATGCTTGTCATCTCTATTGCCTGTTTGTTCTCTTCAATCATCTCATCCAAAAGTTCAAGGTCATGCTCATATCTTGTAAAAACCTTTGTTTTTGTAAGCCTTTCAATAAGAAATTGGTTTCCTCTCAGGGAAGTGCTGAAGTAAACCAATGATTTTTGTATATTAGATATATGAAGTATATCTTCATTCCTTGCAACATCTTTTAGTCCTTCCTGAATCAAATGAAGTTTCTTGTTTATTTCATTCAGGTATCTTAAGTAAATTCTAGCAGAAACAAGCAGCATAACAAGGGTTGTTTGTATTTTCTTTGACGTGGATATTTTTCTTTTCTTTAATTCATTCACAACATCATTTTCCTTAAAGCAGATTGTTATCAAATGGTTTTCAAGGATTATTATTCCAAGAGGTATTGTTGAATATTCAACCTCTGAATTACTTTCATTTCTCTGAGGAGTTCTTGCTATTATAAAAAGATTGTCTCCCTCTTTTTCCATATCAGGTATCTCATCAACATCTCTTAAAGAGGATAAAAAATGATTTGGAATTTCAATGATTGAGCTTATTTTTGAAAGCTCTTTTTTTGTTGGAGAAATAAGGTTTATCCATGAGCCCTTTGAGGACTTCTTTATTTTTTTTAGCTCACCATTTAATGAATTTAATATCTCAATCATAAAAAAAAATAATATCCTTCCATATTTAAATAATTGCTTTTAAACAAAAAGCTTTTTATACACTATATATGTTACTGTTTTTTATGCGGGGATGCCGGAGCGGTCAAACGGGACAGGCTTAGGACCTGTTAGCTTAGTGCTTACGGGGGTTCGAATCCCTTTCCCCGCATATATAACAAAAAATTTAAATTATAAATAAGCTTTTATAAAGATAAATAAGGCTTAAATGAGCCTATTTTAAATAAAAAAGTTTTTATAGACTCATATAAAGTTTTATAATAACTCATAAAGCTTTTAGGTAAGCTTCAGTAAAGTATATTTATAAATAAAAACGTATTCTATATCTTATCGAGCACGGGTTATATGCCTGTGCTATTCGATATAGCCGAAAAAAAAACAAAAAAAATACACGGAGGTGTATACGCTATGAAAAAAGCAATAAAAAGAATAGTTGCTTTAGGAACAGGAGCAACAATGCTTGGGGCTACTATTCTTGGAGCAGTGGCTACAGCTGATTTAGCTAATTATCCAGCGCCATTTATAGAAGGCGGCATGTATAATGCTATAGCTGTAGTTGGAGATGATTCGAGTGCCGAAGACTCCATTGGTGTTTCAGATGTTTTAGTTGGCCTTCAAGGTCAGGCATCTACAACAACAGCAACAACACAGATAGATGGAGATGCATACAAGATAGCTAAGAGCTCAAACGAGCTTAACCTGAATGAGCAGTTATCAAGCATCTTGTCAGCAGTGACAAAAGATGAGTTAAATGCCCTTGCAGATGGAAGTGTAGTAAACTCACAGGGAACATTTACATACAACCAGTATGTTGAATTGCCTGATGCACAAGTTGTCTATGATGTAGACACATATCAGTCAGATGACCCTGCACTATACCTTAAATTTGCAGATGGCGCAAATGCATACAAGTATAAGCTGACCTTTCCAACTGCGCTTGAGTCTGATATTGATGATACAACTCTTTCAGACTTAGTAGACAAAAAGATAACAATGCTTGGAAAAGAGTTTACCATTATAGATGCAGACAACTCAACAGGTGCTATAGAAATGATGGCAGGAGCTGTCCAGGATGTGTTAACAGAAGAGGAATCAAAAACATACACAGTTGATGGCATTGACTACAATGTTGAAGTATTGACAATAACAAGTGTTGCTCCATTGAAAGTAAAGTTTATGGTAAATGGCGAGACAACAACTTCTATAGAAGCAGGAGAAACAGCAAGGCTTGGTGATGGAACAGAGATTGGAGTTAGAGAGATTCTTCCAAACAAAGCAGGATACCTAGACATGGTTGAGTTATACCTTGGAGCTGAGAAAGTAACACTTAAAGACGAAGGATTTGATGGAAGCGGATCACTTGAAGTTGGAACAGACACTATTTCAGATGTTACAGTAGAGATATCTGGAAGCACATCTGCTGCAACCATAAGCAAGATAGAAGTTTATTGGGAAGCTGCAGAGGATTACTTTGTTCCAGTTGGATCAAAGCTGTCAGACGAGCTTGAAAGCGATTACAAGGATAACTTGTTTTTAAGAAACCTTGACTTTGAGTTTATTGATGTTGACTTTGGCAGCACAGAAGAAGTAAGATTGGATGGCGGCTCAGATGAAATGAAGTTAAGGGTTCCAACAAGAACAGGTGGAGACTTAGACTTCTATGCTTTCTACTACAATGGATCTAATATGACTTTGGGAAGAAACGCCGATAGAGCATTAATTACAAGTGATTCAGCAAGTGAAAATATCACAAGAAACGACCAGTTTATCCTTAACACAGATGTATACAGCCACTTGATGGAAGTAAGTAGAATTGACTCAGACAAGGTAACTTTTAGGAATGTAGGAACAGGCCAGACATTTGAGGTATCAACAAGCAGCAGCGCAGGAGAGTTTTACCTTGATGGATACCAATACGTGTTTTCAGTTCATGGAACTGATTCAATTACAATGGATAACGGCCTTAATAACACAATATACACTCCATCTGAGTCATATGTTACAGTATCAACTGATGGAATAAACGGAACAGTAACATTCACAGAAGAAGACACCACCTATGGAGAGACCATAACAATAGATGTAATCTACGATTCCTCAGAGATACAGTGCGACACACCATCATCAGCAACAGGTCTTACCTTGAAGTCATGGGACAGCAAGGATAACTACGAAGACGGATATACTGCATGGGGAACACATGTTGCGCAGGACACAGACCAAGACGACAATCCAGTAACAATAACCTATCCAGTAGAGCAAGCAATAGCAGATGTTTACATTGCAAGCGGAGTTATAACTACAACACCTGGAGGAGAAACACCAGGAGAAACAATTGATGTAGGCTCAGCAATGCTTGACATAGAAGTTGCAGACTGGAAAGCGCAGAATGTTATTGTTGTTGGCGGACCATGTGTCAACAGGGTAGCAGCTGGACTAATGGGATTTGAATACCCATCAAATGAATGCGCAGATGGCTTCGAAGAAGGCAAAGCATGGATTAAGCTTTTCGAAGGCTTAGAAGGCCAGGAAGACAATGTTGCTTTGTTGATTGCAGGTTATTCTTCAGCTGATACAAGGAGAGCATGCACAGTTATGGGTAACTATAAAGACTATGCAGATGACCTTGAAGGCAAAATGGTTGAAATGACTGCAACCTCTGATACCGACATCAGTCTTTCTGTACCAGAAATAGAATAAAGCTGAATAAGCTTTTTTTCTTTTTTTATTTATTTTTTCAGAAAGTTTTAAATATTCTATCTGCTTAATAATTTAAATGTTGCAAATTAAAAAATCTAAAAAAATGATTTTCTTTGTTATGCTTATACTTCTTTCCTCTTTTGTTATATCAACAAGGCAATTTGACTTATTGGATTATCCAATCCCCTTTGTTGTTAATGGTTCATCTGGAAACACCTTGATTATTGTAGGTGAGAATTCAAAAGCAGAGGACACTCTTGGAGCAATTGAGATAGCAAACAGCTTAGAGCTAAATATAAGTTCAGAATTAATAGTCTTAGACACACAAATAAGAAGTGTTAAAGAAAGCAACGCAATAGTTGTTGGAGGTCCATGTGTAAACATAGCTGCAGCAGAACTTCTAGGTTTTCCTGATAATTGTGATAATGGATTTTATTCAGGCAAGTCAAAGATTAAGTTGTTTCAGGGAATGGAAGGCCAAAACGGAAATGTGGCCTTGCTAGTGGCAGGATACAGTGCGATGGATACAAGGCTTGCATGCAGTGTTTTATCCAACTATAAGGATTATAACTTCAATGGAAAAGAGATTGAAACAGCTGGCAGCATTTTAAATGATATGGTTCTTAACTCAGTTGATTAAATTATTCTTATCGGAATATTGTTTTCAGCAACCTTTTTATAATGGCTAATTAAATTTTCTTTTATAAAAACCAAAGGGGTAGATAAAAATGAGCAGTAAAAAATATTTATTCACTTCTGAAAGCGTTACAGAAGGCCACCCAGACAAAGTATGCGACCAGATTTCTGATGCATTTTTAGATGCTGTTTACAGCACAGATGTAAACGGAAGGGTTGCTGTTGAAACAATGGTCACAACAGGGCTTGTTATAGTTGCAGGAGAGGTAACCACTGATGCTTATGTTGAAGTGCAGGACATAGTAAGAAACACATTAAAAGATATTGGATATGACAAACCTGAATATGGGTTTAATTACTGCGATGTTGCTGTTCTTAACTCAATACACAGCCAGAGCCCTGATATTTCACAGGGCGTTACAGAAACAGAAAATCGTGAGCAGGGGGCAGGAGACCAGGGAATGATGTTTGGTTATGCATCAAATGAAACAAAAGAGATGATGCCCTTGCCAATTGTTCTTGCACACAAGCTCTGCATGAAACTATCAGAAGTAAGGAAAAATAAGACTCTTGATTACCTGAGGCCGGATGGAAAGTCACAGGTGACTGTTGAATACAACAATGGATTTCCTGCAAAGGTAAAGACTGTTGTCATTGCTGCACAGCATGATAAAGATATCAGTGCTGAAAAAGTAAAACAGGATGTTATTGAAAAAGTTATAAAACCGATATGCAGAGACTATATTGATGAGGAAACAAACTACCATGTTAATTCAACCGGGAGATTTGTAATAGGCGGTCCACCAGCAGACACTGGATTAACCGGAAGAAAGATTATAGTTGATACTTACGGCGGCCATGGCTCTCACGGCGGCGGATGCTTTTCCGGAAAAGATCCAAGCAAGGTGGACAGGTCAGCATCTTATATGGCAAGATATGTTGCAAAGAACGTTGTTGCAGCCGGGTTATCTGATAAATGTGAAATACAGGTTGCATACAGCATAGGGGTTGCAGAGCCAGTCTCAATATTGATAAACACCTTTGGAACAAATAAAATACCTGAAGAGAAGATAGAGGAGCTTGTCAGAAATAATTTTAGCTTCAAGCCTGCAAACATAATAAAAAAGCTTGACTTAAGAAGGCCAATATACAGGAAAACAGCTGCCTACGGCCATTTTGGAAGAGACGACCCTGATTTTACATGGGAGAAGACAGATAAAGCAGAAACTTTGAGAAAGGAAGCTGGCCTTGAAGAAAAAGCAAAAATTCCTGCAGATAAGGAAGAGCTTGAAAAAACACCCACTCCAAACGGAGGGGTTTAAATCATTTCTTTTATTTTTTTCTGATATTCTTCAATTTTTTTATTTGTTAATCTTGATATAAAATCAAACAGTTCCTTGTTGAAACTCTCTGCTTTCTTAACAGACTCAATAACCTCTTTTTTTGCTATTATAGAATCTGTGTAGTATTGTTTGTCTACTCTTTCTTTTTTTGCAAAAGAAATATCTGAATCATCAATATTAAATAATTCTTTTAGTATGATAATTGAAGCAGAATGATTTTCGCATTTTATCCCTACTTTGAACATCAATGCTGATAACATATGGTACATGCTGTAATAAATCAATGAAACAGATTCTTCTAATCTGTTGTTTTGTAAAAGAATTTTAGCAGAAATAAGGTTGCTTTCTGATTTTTTGATATAAGAATCTTTTATTTCTTCACTTGGAACAATAAACTGCAGCTTTTTTTCATTGTACACCCTTGTCAAGAAATTGATTTTTTTCATAGTAATGCTCAATGCCCTTTATTACTACATGGTATTTATCTATCTCTTTGATGAGGTTATCCTTTTTATTATACGTTCCAATCTTAATGCTTAGTTTTGAATCAGTTAAGCTCAATTCTTTTTTTAGTTTTTTATTTCTGGTTTCAATGAAAATATCAATATCGCTTTCTTTTTTTGCGATTCCTTTTGCATATGAGCCAAAAAGCAATGCTAATTTTATTCTTTTGTCTTTTTGGATTTTTTCAACAATACTTCTTAGTTCAGGATATTTGGATATTGTTTTAACTAAATTATAATTTTCAGCTATAAAAATATATGCCCTTGATTCAATTGTTTTTTTCAGAAAATAGACTTGATTTTTTCCTTGTTTCGTAAAATCAACAACATTTTTATCTGAGAGCTGTTTTATCTTCCTGACTATCATCATATGGTTTATTTTAAGCTCTTCAGCAATTTTTCTTATATGATATTTTCCTTTTAACAATAATTTTACTATCTCTAATTTGTAATCTTTTTGTTCCATATGTAATATTTATGTTACATTATTTATAAATTTTTCTGTTTTAA
>JAGYOA010000031.1 GCA_018399355.1 Candidatus Woesearchaeota archaeon
AATAATTTTGCTCCTTGAAAGAAGACAGAAATAACTACTTTTCAGATATTTCTAAAATCTTTTCTCTGCTCTTCATTCCTTTTAATATTCTGACTTTTTTCTTTAGTGCTTTTGAAAGAAATTTCACAAGTTCAATATTTGCCTTATTTTCATGCGCAGGGGCCTTAACGTCAATTCGATATGTCTTCTTTCCATCATCAAACTCAACAATCTTATTACAACTAGAATTAGGTTTCAAAATAACCCTGACATTGCCTTTCATTGCTTCCATCAGCTGTAGTCTCGCCATACATGGCCGCACTTTGTGCATTTAAGGAATTTTGTTTCTGGTTCATCACCTGCCCTTGTCTGCAAAAGCCAGTAATAAGCTTTTTTGTTTTCACATTTCGGGCATTCTGCATCCATTACAGGAAGGCTTTTTGATGATTCATCACTTTCAACTATATCAATGTCTTTCGTATTCTTTGCTTTTTCAACTATCTTTGCTTCTTGTAATTCCTTGTTCACATAGCTGCATCTCGGGCATGCCATTACTCTTTTTCCATCTACTTTTTTCGGCACAAGCAATGAGCCACATTTTGGACAAAACATTTTTCACCTTTATTTACCAATAAATATATTTATGAAATCAACAAACCATATCTTTATGTATCCAAGATAAGGTATCTTAAACACAGCCTTTCCAATAACCTGTTTTTCTGATATCCTTGTCTCATCAATGTCAAAATTGCTTATTGAGCTAGGATTATTATCCCCTTTTGTCTGGAAGTAATATTCTCCGTATTCCTCCCATTTCCTTACAATCCTGTGTATTACTGGATCAGGCTGCCTCGCTTTAAACACAATAACATCGCCTACTTTTAAATCTTGCGGAGAAACACCTTTAAGTATTATTATATCTCCCTTGTTAAATCCATTTTTAAGGGTATAACTGTTGAATTCCTGCTTTGTTATGTCCTCATTTTCATACCACTCACGGTTTATATCCCACCAATTATCAAAGTCCAACTTATTATGCTCCATACTTTCACTCACAACAGCGACTATAGGATATCCTGTTCCAAGCATAAGCCCAAGCCCTGGATAAACTATAAACTTAATCAAGATGAATGCTAAAATTATATTGACAATCCAGCTCCATATACTATTGTCTTCCCATATAAAATACCATATTTTTTTCCATATACTCCTTTTATCCATTGTAATTGGTTTTAAGGCATTCAAATAAAAAACTATCGTTTTTACAAATAGTTATTTATACAAGAACTCATTTGTTTAAAATATGGATAAATGTTGTAATTGCGGTAAAAACAATGTATTTTTGGAGGGGCTTTGCAAAAAATGCTATAATGAAAAGAATCCATTAGTTGTTTCATTTAAGCCCGTTAAGATACTTGTATGCTTTGGATGCAAAAAATATTTCTTAAAGGGAAAGTGGACAGGATTCAGGAAAATAGAGGAAATGGCAAAAAAAGTTCTTCAGGACAGGATAATCTTTAATGAAAAAGCAGACATAAGCTCTTTTAAAATTCAAACAATCATACCAAAACACAGCATAGGTCAAAATGTAAAAGTTGACTTTAAGGCAATTCTGACCGTTTTTGGAGTTTACAAAGGCAAATCAAATTCAATAAAAGAAGAATATGAGATGAAATCAAGAATAATTTACATACTCTGCCCAAGATGCAGCAAATTCAAAAGCGGATATTTTGAGGGAATATTGCAGTTAAGAGATGTTGATCAAGATGTTATTGATTATGCACTTGAAAAATTAAAGCAAAGCGAGAAAAGAGGAATATTTCTTTCAAAAAAGAAAAAAGTAAAAAACGGCCTTGATTTGTATTTAACAAAGAAAGGCTACATCCATGAGCTTGGCCAGGAGCTTTTAAAGAAATTCGGCGGAGAGAAAAAAGCGAGCAGAAAGCTTTTTTCAAGGAACAAACAGACCAGCAGAGATATTTATCGCATTAATGTACTTTTCAGACAGTCAAAATTCAGAAAAGGTGATATTATAAGCATTGATGGAGAGCCATTTAAGGTTAGCGATATAACAAGCAGGATTAAAATTAAAAGCCTTAAAACAGGCAATATAAGCTCTTTTTTTTTAAAAGATATACATGCTAAAAATAGCGAAGAGGTAAAAGAAACAGTTGTTTCATCTGTTTTCCCTGAGTTAAAAATTATTAATCCATACACATTTCAGGCAGAAAAGCCGGCAAACTATAAAGACAAAAATTTCAAGATAGGAGAAAAAATTAAGGTTGTTGTTGTTAATGAAAAAATCTGGATAGTTTAAAAATATATTCTTAGAAGATGCATTACAGTCCCTGCAACCAATGGAACTGTTATATTATCATCAACTATCCTTTCCTGCATCTTTATTTCAATTGTTTCTGCTGCCATTGCTGTAAATGATGCAACAAAGGCATATAAAGGGCTTACAAAAAACATTGCCCCAATAAATCCTGCAATAGCCCCTGCAACATTTCCTTCTATTGACTTAAGGCAGTTAAGCGGATTTTTTCTTCTGCCTATGTGCCATCCAACTAAATGGGAAAATGAATCCCCAAATGTAAGTATCATTATTGATGCCAATGCAATGTTTTTTTCAAAAAGCTGCAATACAAGAAGGCATCCAATAAAAAAAGCTATTGTCCCTCTGCCAGGAAATTTATCTATTGTTTCTTTCCTTTCAAATATATTCAAAAATTGCTGTATGACAGGTATTTTGTATTTTTTGCTTAAAATAGAAAGAATTATTCCTGCTATTAATACAATAAAAATAATTAATGAGTTTATTATGTTATAGTTTAGTAAAGCAACAATTGTCAATCCAAGACATATATGGAATGCCTGCCTTCTTATCTCGAATTTGTTAATTTCCATTTTCTTTTCTTTAAGCTTATTACAAACATACTTGTGAAATACCCTATTAAAGCGCCCGCTACTATATCACTCAGATGATGAACTCCTATATAAATCCTGCTGAATGCTATTAAAAACACAAAAATTACCCAAATCAATTTTCCTTTCGGATGCTCTTTTATTAATATGGGAAGCATTGCGAATGCAACTGCAGCATGGGTGCTTGGAAATGAATAATCATTGAATCCAAGCAAAAAGATCATCTCTATGCTGTTTGGCCTAGGTCTTGCAAAAGCGAACTTAAGAATGTAGGTTATTAAATAAGCAGCTGTTGTGCTTATGAAAAAAGGAAAAACCCATTCCAGCTTTTTTTTGCTGATTAAGATTATTGCAATTATTATCAAGGCTATAGCTGCTATTGAAAATAAGTTTACAAAAAGATGCGAAACGTAATCAAAAACAGGATTTTCAATAAAAGGAATTAACTGAAATGTTAAATTATCAAGCAGAAAGGCAAAAGCAACTATTACAAATGAAATTATTATTTTTTTTATGTTGTGAATCGTAAAACACCTGTGCTTAATATTGTTACAATTATGCCTGCTATCAGCACCCCAATGATATTTGCTATTATGAACTTTTTGAATTTTAAGCCGAGTATGTATGCCCCTAATGCGCCAGTATAAACTCCTGAGCCTGGAAGAGGAATGCCTATGAATATTGCAACTCCTATTTCGCCGTATTTTTCAACATAGCCATGTATCTTTTTTTGGGTCCTCAACACTATTTTCCTGTATGGGATCTCAATTATCTTGAATCTTAAAAAGAAATTGATGAATTTGTCAAGCATGAGGTAAACTAAAATACCTAAAAGCATATTTGCTATGACACAGACTATGAAAACAGTGGGCCAAGCAATCTTTAAGATATTTATGCCATAGGGTATGCTGGCCCTAAGCTCAAGAAAAGGAAGCATTGTTATAAGTATAAGATAGGCTATCTGATTGAACATCTTTTTTAAAAAAAATAAGAAATATATAAAGGTTATTAAATAACTGAAGCACTTAATGTTGTTTGTCCGCTTCCACAATAGCACTCATTTGTTTCTGTGTCACATAAAGGAGTGTCTTGTCCGACAACCTGGGGACATACTATTCCTTCACAATCCTCATCTGATTCACATGTTATAATTTCATTACCTTCTCCACTTTCTTCTTCGCAGTCATTATCATTTTCTGCATTACATCCAGGAGGACATTTTCCATCATTATCAAGACATAAATCATTGATAAAATATGTTCCCTTGCATTCTCCATTTTCAAAATCTCCTCCTTCAGTGTTGCATTCCCATTCCATGTTTTGGTTGAGTTCACATGAAACTTCTCCAGAACTGTAACTTCCCTGCTTCCATTTTTCCAGCATTTCTGTTAAATCCGGCTCATCAAACCTGCATTCACCGTCTCTTCCCTCAAGAGCATCATAAATCTCATTTTGCTCATCAACTGTTTCTTGGGATATTTCTTCAGGAAACTCTAAATTAATGCTTTCTGTTTTTATGTAGAAGATACATTTTTCATCCTCAACACCCTTTATTTTGTAGGTGTAATTATTTTTATGAAGAACTCCTAATATATTCACTTCAATATTATTATCCATCTCTGCAGGAATACATTCTTTTGATGCATCTATAAAGCAGTCGAAATCCTTTCCACAGTCAATAGGACCCTGTTCATTATTGTCATCATCTTCAATATTTTCTCCTGGATGCGTTATTGTTATATCATTTAAATTTTCTCCGCTCACTACAACTTCTTGTCCTTCAAGGCCATATTCCTTGTAGTTTGCAAGCACCTTAGATGCAATCCTTGTTCTTAGTCCATCATTGCCGGCCACAAGTAATATAACCTTATCTTCTTGGCCTTCTAATTCCTGGAATAATTTTATCTTTGCTTTTCCTTCCTCAAATCCATTTGTGCATTCTGCTTGATTTGCTGTTAAACCTAATAATTCTGCAGCTGCATTGTTTACGCATGGACCTCCAATAATTATTGTATTTTGAGAGTATATATTGGCAAGTTCAGTATCAAGTATTGCTGGAGGAATTTCAATTTGTTTATCATCACTTGTATCCCCTAATGATGAAAGAATGTCTGTTGCAGCAATTGTATCATCTGCTCTTGCGTTTACTCCAATAACCATGACAAAATTGGCTATGTTACTTTCTATAAAAGGATATGGGTAATCTGATAAGTCAACAGGTCTTTTTGTTTCCTGTTCTGGCATGCAGCACCTGCTCCAGAAAGGGCATAAATAATCTTCTGTATAAATCTCTTGGTTTCTACATCCAAACAAAAACCTGCATTTGCCTCCCATCTCCTCACATGTTGTTTCTTCCTCTTCTTCAATGTTTTCAGGATGATACCAAACATTTAGGTATGCATCATCAAATCTTTTTTGGCCTATCTGATTTTCATCCTGTGCTTTAAGCAAAACACCTGACTTGTATTCTATCAGATAATCCATTATTGAGGTTATATCAAAACTGTATTCTTTGTTTTCATTAATATCATTTGATGCAACAATAAATTCATCATATCTTGGAATATCATTCCATTTAACTTTATCAGGTGTCCAATCTTGAGTTACTCTATGAAGAGTTACTTTTTGATTCCCTGCATCTTCCATTTCTATGAGAGGAACATTGTTTATTACAAGCTCTGCTTTTATTATTTCAAGGTTTTCAATATCACTTAATTCAAAATTTATCAGCGACCTTACTCTTTCTTCAGTAGGATGAACTCCTGTATAAAAGGCTATATCCCTATCATAATTTTCATCTGGAAATCTTTCATTAAGCATAAAATATTTTCCTTTTATTTTCATGGTTTCTGTTCCCTCAAGACTAATTGTTTCTTCTTGACAGTCTTCTGGGCAGTTGCATTCGTTTTCTCCTAAGCCACAGTTGCCATCTCCACAGTTTGTACATACAAATCCACTTCTGGAAACTATGCATCCTTCATCGTTGGAGGGATATGCATTTTTTACTTTTTCTAGTCCCTCACAACAGACATCATTGTTAGGATCTCCATCAAAAGTAGAACCTTCCTCACCTTCTTTAACACAATTAACAACATTAGTTGGAAGACAATCTCCGTTTTCATTGCATTCATCTTCTCCTTCGCCCTGCATAACAATACATTTACCATCTGAGCACATTTTGTATGTTTCCTGTGTTTGGGGTTCGCCACTTGGATTATAATTATCATCAGGCCATATATACCCATAGCATTTTTTATTCTCATCTTCGCATGTGTATTGTGGAAGTTCTGTGTATCTTGAGCAGGTTCTGCTTTCACGGCATACAATCAAATCATATTTTCTTTTGACTTCTGGACTTACACTATCCATATTACAAGGGATTTCTTTTACTTCATCAACTTCTCCCTCTCCTGTTTCATCTTCATCAATATTTTCTTCTTCATCTTCTGTTACTTCTTTTTTGCAACAGCACCATCCATCTTTTACATTTCCGAAAATATTTTTTTCTTCACATGTTGATGATGATTTTACTGGATAAAATATTCCACAAGGCCAAAATGTATGACAAGTGCATCCTTCTGGGCAGGTTTTAAGGGAATCATCATTGCTTCCTTCATTAACTTGTTCATTATCCTCTTCGCAACCTTCATCAATTCTTCCGTCGCAATCATTATCTATCCCATCACAAACCTCGGGTTCTGGGATACATGTTTCTTCTTCAGGAGGTGATGCTGGTTCATCCGGAGGATTATCAGGATCTTGTTCTGTTATTTGAGTTTCTTCCTTGCAGCAATAGTTCCTCATCTTAAGTAAACCGCATCTCCCATCTTGTTCATACTCACCTGCACAGGCCCCAAACTTGCATACACAATCCTCTGCAAGAACACTGGGTGTTATTATTCCAAGAACAAAAATTCCAGCTAAAAAAATAAAGAACATCTTTCTTATCTTAATTTCCATTTACATCGCCTCTTGTTTTTTTGATTTAATTATAAGATGAATTTTATCATGCCATGCCTACTGAAACACCATCACCCAGACCTTCCAGAGTTATCCTAAGTCTGTTGCCCGAAGGCTTAATGCATATGAAATTTTTGTTTTCTTCATTAACCTTTATCTTTCCAAGATTTATTGGGTCTATAGAGCCATCCCTGAAAATAAGAAAAAAATTGTTGTCTGTATCTTTTATAGAATCTTCTATTAAAGGATTATCACTGTTTATTGATTCATAAAGAGTGCCCTCTCCTTCTTGGAAAAAACAGACCTCAGTTATTTTTGATGGAACAGTATATGTTTTTGTTTCAACAGAGCCATAATCTGAGCCCATGTTTTTAAAATCAGAATTAATTTTTGTCTTGAAATTTGCCATCTCAACCTGTTCAGACCTTTCAATTAAATCTTTCACAGCGTTATAACCAAATATAAGTATTGCCCCTGTTATCACAAGAGTGAGAATATAAACAAAAACCTGCCCCTGAATCTGCGCTTTCTTCATTTTATACCATTTTTGTATATTGGTATATTCTTTATTAATCCTTTAATATATAAAGATTTCTATTTTTTTTGCTTTTTCTTTTAGGTAAGGATCTTTTTTTATTACTTTCAAAAGCTCTCCCGGCTTTCTGTACTTCCTCTCAATCTCAGCGCATATTCTTTTTCCTTTTACAAATGCTTTCTTATGTTTTTTCTTGAAATCCTCTACATTATCTTTGCTTTTTAATGGAGGGCCAGTCCTAACTATATTTTCAGAAAGAGTTTCATCTTTAACTATGAACCAAAAAAGAGCATCTTCTTTTTTGTCCCATTTCCATCCTTTTTCATAAACATTGAAATCATTTGAAACCAGTTTATTAAAAATATAATCAAAGGCCTTGAGCAATTTTGAGCCGACAACATCCTGCTTTCCCTTGACTGGCTTAACATTAACAAGAAGTAATTTTTTGCCTTTTGAGCTTTTCTTAAGTTCTTCAACTGTAATTTCCCTTTTCCTGAAAAAACTTTCTGAAGGATTTTTTAAAAAATCTTCTGCTCTTTGCTTAAGCAATAAAAACTTTTCTTTGCTCAGAACAGCAGCAGCATTCCTTTCCGGTTGTATGGGGTCAATTACTATTAAAGAACTTATCTTTGATTTGTTTAATTCTTTCAGCGCCTTTCCCTTGTAATGGTTGTTGAAGTCAATAACATCATGTTCTTTCCATTTAACTGCGTTTTTTATTAAAGGCAAAAACCCCTTATAGTAAATAACCAGAATATCAATGACATGACCCGAAAACCCCTTTACATAAGACTCAGCTCCATAAACATTTGCTGATTTGAAAAATGCCTTTGCCAGTCTTATTTCATCTGCCAGCTTAATATTTTTATTTATTTTTTTATTAACCCATTCAGCATGCAGCGGAGAACAGTCAGTTATATTCAACGCATCTTCAGCTTTTTTTATATCAAGAACAGGAATAATCTCAAAATTTATTCCGTTAACCTTAAAGTTAAAATAATCTCTTGAACCATGAATCCTTTCAACCTTGGAAAAATCTTCCAAAATCTTTTCAAGAATATTGGAAATATCTTTATTTTTATAGGACATATCAAACTTTACAAATATATCGCAGTCATAGTCATCTTTCAAGAAAGTGCCTTTTGCAATAGAGCCGCCTAAAACAGCATTTGCCTTTATTTTTCTGTTTTTTATCTTGGAATTTATCTTTTCTTTTACAGCATTGCATTTATTAAGAACATCCTTTTGCGGTTTAATCTCTTCAATAACTCCTTTAAGCAATTTCATGTACTGATTTAAACTTGCCCTCTATAAAAGCTTTATGTTTTTAAACAAGTCCGCCAAATACGCTTCCTATTATCGCAGAGAAGATGAAAAATAAAGTTATTGTGGTTGCTATAAACATAGGGATATATTTAACTCCTGCTTTTATCTCTCCTTTGCTTATTGTGGCTATTATTATTGATGAAAAAAAGGAAGTTATTATGAGGCATGTATAAGCAAATATTCTGAAATCATTCATTGAAACACCTGCTCCTGAAAAGCTAATTGAAAAGTTTGTTACTCCTGCAGGCACATCCATCTTTAGCATAAGATTATTTATTATGTCAAGGAGATAACTTGACAACGCAAAAAGCATTGGAGATGCAAATATGGTTGCAAAAGATATGAATATCACATAAGTCATAACATTTGCAGCAAGTTCTTTTTTCATTATTTTTGATTCTTCAATGTCATTTGCAATCTTGTTGAGAAGTCCTCCTATCTCACCCCCTGCATTTATACCCTCTATAAGAAGATTTATTGAACGTTTTAAGGTTATTGAATCATATTTATTGGCAAATCTTTTCAATGCATCATCTAAATCTTCTCCACTCATAGTCTCTTTGGCAACAATCTCAATTTCATTTGCCAGAACTCCAAATTGGGGCCTTACAGCATACCACAATGCTCTATCAATAGGCATACCTGCCCTTATATTCGCAGAAGTAAGCTGGAGAAAATCTGCGAGAACTTCCTCTATCCCAATTTTTCTTTTAAAAATTCTTAAATCAATTATTATATAAAATAATATCCACAAACTTATAAGAACCACTGAAAATACTACAATCCAAACATAAAGCATTATGAGGGACAGATAAAAAAAACCTTCCTTTATATTGGTTGCAAACCAATAGATCATATAAAAAGATATTAGGAGGTTTATTACAATACAGATGTTAAATATAACCTTCGATACTTTTTTTGAGATAAAACTCATACCTGCTTTTTCAGTATAGTATTTTAGCCTTGTACCATGATGCTCTGAAACCTTTTTTTTATTTTTCTTAGCATAAATCATGCGATACTCCTTTACCTTCTTCTCAGTATTCTCATCTTTTTTCCCTATTTTATGAAAATTGAATAGTTTAAGTTTCATATTTCCACCGATGGCCTTGATGATTTTATTATTGAGAAGAACATAAATTGTATTAATCCAAGACCGAAAGCTATTACCATCAGGGCAGCAAGATCAATATTTACAGATATAAATGTTGTAAGCACAATAAACATCGTTATTCCAAGTGAAGGAAGTATCACTGCAATAACCATGAAAAACATTGCCAAGGGGTTAAGCTTTCTTCCATATTCCTTAACTTCTATTACCTGCTCCCTTGATATCTGGTCAAGTATGGTTGTCAAAGATTTTGATATGTCAGCTCCTGTTCTTAAAGAATTAAGAATCTGCCATAATACTTTTGTAAGGTTTGATGAAGGAGTTAATTCAATTGTTTCGTTTATTGCATCCTCCATTGATGTTCCCATAGAAACCCTGTCAATTATTTCCTTAAAATAACCCCCTATAACTTCATAATTCTTTGATACATTTATCATTGCATCATATAATGAAACCCCTGACTCAAGTTCTATTACCAAAAAACGACCTGCAAAAACAATCTCTTTACCTATCTCTTTACCCTTTCTCATTATTTTTACATCAGGCACCTTTATCATATAGTAAAACATAAATATATACATCAAAGGAAAGATAAAATATATAATTGTTGAAAGGGCTTCAAGCTGGGCTATTATAACA
>JAGYOA010000032.1 GCA_018399355.1 Candidatus Woesearchaeota archaeon
TAAATTAAATATATGGAAATAGAAAAAATAGATACCAACCCAGCGATAATAACAGAAAAAAAAGAGGGTGATAATCTAATAAAAGAAACAACATACAAAGAACCTAAAATACAGAAAGAAATAATAAACATTCCAGAACTACAAGCTAAGATAGATAAATATACAAGAGCAAAAGAACAATGGGAAGCTAACATAAAACCCCAAGATATAAATACGATAATCTTATCCTAGAGCCATGGTTAAAAAGGAATATATATGGCTTGGCCTGATATTTGTTGTTGTCTTGGGCCTGAGGCTTTATTTTGCATTTCAGACTCCTTATTTTGATGAAGAAGCTTATTTTAACATAAAGCAGGTAGAACATATAACAAAGACAGGACTGCCTATTTTCAAAGATAGTTTAAGCTATTCAGGGAGAAACCTCCTTTTCCAGCCTTTCTTCCATTATATTCTGGCTTTCTTTAACATTTTCATACCTTTAACACTTGTATGTAAGCTTATCCCTAATATACTCGCTTCTTTATTAGTTATCATAACTTATATGCTTGTTTTAAGGCTAACAAAAAATAAAACAGCTGCTTTGTTTTCTTCTTTTATATCAGGATTCATCCCAATATATTTTGGAAGCACTATAAATAGTGTTTCAGCTTATACACTAATTATTCCCCTGATATTTTTTATTATATATTGTTTTTTCATGATTAATAATAACAAGAAATTCATAAATTATTTTATTGTTTCAGTGTCACTGCTGGCTTTTGCGCATTCATCTGCTTTTATCTTTATAATGGCATTTGTGATATACTTGTTGCTTGTTAAGTTTGAACATTTACCCATTAGGCGTTCAGAAATAGAGCTTATAATCTTCTCAAGCATGCTTATATTATGGATTAATTTTATAATTTACAAGAATGCGTTTCTTTTGCATGGGCATAACCTGATATGGCAGAATATTCCTCTGGAAATTCTGGGAAACTATTTTTCTGAAATCAGCCTTTTTGACGCAATTTATTATATTGGAATAATTCCTTTCTTGCTGGGATTTATTGTTATTTATAGGTATACTTTTAAAAAGAAAAGCAGGTATGTTTATTTTCTTATAGGGTTTGCGCTTTCTTCTTTGTTTTTACTTTGGTTTAAGTTAATACAAGTTAATACAGGACTTATATTTCTTGGAGTTATTCTTGTTCTGCTTTTTGGAAAATACTATCCCGAATTAATCTCTTTTATAGACAAAACAAGAGTTTCAAGGTTCAAAAAGCCAATTATAGGGCTTATTTTTGCTGTTTTTTTGATTAACTCTGTTTTGCCTTCAATCAGTTACGCTTCCCAGATGATAAGAAATTCACCTTCAAAAACAGAAATAAATGCTTTTCTGTGGCTTAAGGAAAACACAGAAGAAGATACTGTTGTTCTCGGAAGCCTTGATGAGGGGTACCTTATAAATGCATTATCTGAAAGAAAGAATGTTTTTGATAATAATTTCATGCTTATAAAAGATGCTGAACAGCGTCTTGAGGATGCAAGAAAAATATATACAACAAATTATGAAACGGAGGCAATACGCCTTTTAAATAAATATAACATTAAATATATAATAATCTCTAGAAAGGTTATGGAATATTATGGAATCACAGATTTAAGTTATAGTTCAAATGAAAAATGTTTTGAGCTTGTTTATGATAAAAGCACAAAAATATACAAGTCATTATGCAGGATGGATTGAGAATGAAACTAAATGAAAAGAATACATTAATTTATATTGTTATAACCACAATAGTTTTATCTTCATCTGTTCTTTTATTAAGGGAAATATTTTATCAAGGATTGATTGTTGGTGAAATGCCTTACTACCACATGGATTCTGCCAGGACAATCATAGAACAAGGAGGCCTAATAAAGGACAGCGGATATATTTTTTCTCCCTATCACTATTTTCTTGCATTTGCCGGAAAATATATTGGGATAGAGATTACATCAAAAATCATTTCTTTGATTTTAGGAATATTTTCCGTTGTTATCTTTTATTTACTTTTAAAGGATTTTAATGTGAATATTGAGGAAAGAGCGCTTATGGTGTCTATTCTTGTTTTTTCTCCAGCATTTATTTATCTCTCATCTTTTCCAAGCAATTTTTCAATTCCTATTTTTTTCACTCTTTTTGGAACATATCTTTTATTGAAAAAGAATATTTTTCTTTCTATAGTTTGTTTTTTTTCATTTGCATTTGCAATAACCTTTGGAGTGTTCAACTCTGTGCTTGTTATCTCAATAGTCATTGCATACATAACAAATGAAGCAATAAAACTTAAAAAACTAAAATCAAAAAAGATTCCATCCAGCTTAAGCAAGGCAGCTGTTTTTCTTTTGCTGTTTTTTATAATATCCTTAGCTTGCTTTTCGCTGTATCTCAAACCAAAAACAAATTTATTGCAGAAAGAGATTATTATCATCCAGGTAATATCAGACCTTGGCTCCTTAAATGGATTAGGAATTTTCAGCTTAATTCTTGGATTAGTCGGCTTTTCAATGATATGGAAAAAAAGGAAAGAGTTGCCATTATTATTTTTGCCCTTCCTAATAATAATTTTGTTTATATTTTATGAAAGCAATATAGTTGTTTATCTTTCATTTATAATTTCTGTTTTTGCAGGAAAGGCTTTTTTTGAGATAATTAAAATGAAATGGGAAATTAAGGCAGTTAAAAATCTTACAATAATACTGATAGTTTGTGGGATTTTGTTTTCAACTATATCCTATATCAACAGGATAAGCAAGATGAACCCAAACGAGGAGATTGCAGAAAGTCTTGAATGGCTTAACCATTATTCAATTCAGGATGAAATAGTATTCTCCCATTATTCAAAAGGATTTTGGATAAATTATTTTGCAAATACACAAGTAATGATTGATCAAAATTTCGAATATTTGCCAGATGCAGAAAAACGCTTTAACGATTCAAATGAGATATTTTATTCAAGAAACCTTGAAAGAACAAGAGAGCTTTTAAAAGAATACAAAATAAATTATATATGGATTGATAGCGAAATGAAGGAAGGCCTTGTATGGGAAACACCAGATGATGGCCTGCTTTTCTTGTTTAGAAATAACGAAACATTTAAGAATATATATAATAACCAGGGAGTAGAGATATGGGAAGTAAAAGGTGTTAATTAAAATGGATTTGCCTAATATAATACTATCTGTAGTTTACGTGATTACTCTATTTTATACTGTTTTTTGGCTTATAACTTTTATTGACACCAAGGAAGATAAAAAACATAAAATCAAGCATAATCCTCTTGTTTCAGTTATTGTTCCAGCTTATAATGAGGAAAAATCTATAAAAGAAACCCTTGATTCACTGATTAGATTAGATTACCCAAAGGAAAGAATAGAGATAATAGTTGTTAACGATGGCTCAAAAGACTTAACAGCACAGGTTACAGAAACATTTATCTCAGACAATCCTGGTTGTGATATAAAGCTAATAAATCAGGAAAATCAGGGCAAATGGGTGGCAATGAACAACGCATTGAAATCTGCAAAAGGAGAGTTTTTTGCATGCCTTGATGCAGACTCTGTTGTTAAGAGCGATGCATTAAAGAAAATGACGCCTTATTTTGAGGATAATAATGTTGCAATAGTTCTTCCACTGATAAAAGTAAAAAAACCAAAAAGCATACTTCAGAGATTTCAGCATTATGAATATATCATTAATTTTTTCTATAAAAAGATAATGGGATGCCTGAATTGCATCCATGTTTCTCCAGGACCTTTCAGTATTTACAGAAAAAGCGTTTTAAATCAACTAGGAGGATTTAAGGAGGGGCATAACACCGAAGACCTTGAGATTGCATTAAGAGTCCAGAAAAACAACTACAAGATAATTCAGCTTATGAATGCAGAGGTTTATACTTCTCTTCCTGGAAATTTTAAGGAGCTTTATCATCAGAGAAACAGATGGAACAAAGGAGCTCTTCTAAATGCCTGGGACTACCGAAAGATAATATTCAACAAAAAGTATGGAGATTTTGGGATGATGCAGATGCCGGTTGTCATATGCTCTGGATTTCTTGCAATGACTATAATGCTAATGCTTCTTTATTTTAATATATTGAAGCCTGTTTTAACTAACTTTTATAACTTAAGCCTTGTTGATTTTGACATAATGCTTTTTATATCTAATTTTAAATTCAGTATAAATTTCCTTGATTTCAATTATTACAAAGCAATAATTATGATTGTTATACTCACAATAACTTTGATTGTTGTAACTCTTGCTCACAAACACACAAATGAAAGGATTATGAAATTTGGATTTTTCCCTCTTGTTTCATATCTTTTCTTTTACTACCTTTTCCTTGGCTTTGTTTGGGTAGGGGTTACAAAGGATTTAATACTTAAAAAAACTAAAAAATGGTAAGAGAACTAAATAAAAAGAGGTACTTAATAGCAGGAATCATAACAGCAGTTATATTTTTATTAGGCATAATGCTTGGAATGGTTGTTGAAGGGCAAAGAGTACAGTATATTGATAAGATAAACAGAATTGAAAAACTTGATTACACCAGCCTCCAGATTCAGTATGCTTACATTGAGCAGTTAAGCAGAGAGGAAAACTGCAAAGCTGTTTCAAAAACATTTGAAAGCAGTGTAAAAAGCCTTATTGAAACAAGCGAGCGCCTTGAAAGATATGAAAAAAATGCCAACCTTAACAAAGAAGAGTTTAAAATTCTTAAAAGAGAGTATATGCTGGCCCAGCTTAACTACTGGCTTTTGGCCCAGAGAACAAAAGAAATATGTGATAGTGATTTAGTTACAATACTATATTTTTATTCTACTGACAAGGAATGTCCTAGGTGCGAAGAGCAGGCGTTTATCTTGACTTATCTCAAGCAAAAATTTGGCAATAATCTATTAATTTTTTCACTTGACTCAACATACACTGACGAGCCAATGATAGAGATGCTTAAGCAGCAGTATGATATGCATGAGTATCCCACTCTGATAATTGAAAATAGGAAAGTGGAGGGTTTTGTTTCAAAGAGCGAAATATTAAGCATGATCTGCAAAAAATACAGTGAAAAAACATCTGAATGTGAAGGGTATTATTAACTTTTGATTTTTATCAAGTCACCCAAAGTTATTTCTTCTGAAGCTGATTTTATTGTTTCTGTTTTCTTGTCTTCGTATTCTTCAACAAGTTTTATTTTTAAGAATCTTTCAAGCTTTCTTGCAATATCAATGCTTGGCTCAAACGAGCCAGTCTCAAGGTTATGCACAAGGGATTCTTTTAGTGAAAGCTTTTTTGCAAAATCCTTTTGCTTTATTCCAAGCTGCTCTCTCTTTTTCTTTATCTTTTCGGCAAAATCAGGGACAATAACATCTATTGTCTGTTTTTTTGGATCTCTTGGCTTTATTTGCCTTATATTATTGTTTTTTTCATCAGAAACAACCCTTTTTTCAACTATTTTTCCGTATCTTGCACAGTTTCTGCATACATTAAGCTCTGTTCCTTCTACTATAGCACTAAAAAGATTTTCCTCTTTGGCTCCGCAAAGGTCGCATTGCATAGAATTCACCCCATATTATCCATGTTAGTTTAGATATTTATAACTTTTGATTTGTGCTTTTATTAGGTTAATTATTTAAATACCTTTTATATTATTGTTTTCAATTAAATGAAAATGACAAAAATATCAATACTAAAAACAAAGCCAGAGACAGTGATAAAAGAATATAATAAGCTTTTGAATCTTGCAGACTACACTAAATTTATAAAGAAATCAAATGATACTGTTCTTAAGCTTAACCTAAGCTGGTCTTTGTACTATCCTGCATGCTCCACTGAGCCATGGCAGCTTGATGGATTGCTTAATGCAATGAAAAAAGACGGCTATGACTTTAAAAAAATCCATCCTGTGGAGAACAGGACTGTTGTTACAGATGTGTGGAAAGGAGCAGAAGGCAATAAATGGCTTCCAATACTAAAAAAATTTAACCTTAAATATGAGCCCTTAACAGAAACAAAATGGGTAAATTTCAAACCAAAGGCAGAAATGCTTGCCTTAAATGATGTCTTTAAGCCATATGGTTCAAAGTCAAAATCAGAGCCAGTTTATTCTATACCAAAGATGTTTATTGGAAAAAATGTGATTCATCTGCCTACAATAAAAACCCATGGACATACGCAGATGACAGGGGCAATGAAGAATGCTTTTGGTGGCTTAATTACCACTAGAAGGCATCACTGCCATAAAAAGATACATGAAATATTAGTTGATTTGCTTGCAATACAAAAAGAGATACACCCAGGGATTTTTGCAGTTATGGATGGAACAGTTGCAGGAGATGGAGCTGGACCAAGGACAATGATACCAAAGATAAAGAATACAATTATTGCAGGCTCTGACCAGGTTGCAATAGATGCAGTCTCAGCACATATGATGGGTTATGACCCATTAAAGATACCATTCATAAAGATTGCTCATGACCGCGGCCTAGGCTGCGGAGATATTGATCAGATTGATTTGAAAGGCATAAGCAAAAACGAATTTAAAAAAATAAATTATCATTTTAAGACAAACAAAAGTATTGTTATTTACTGGGACCAGATGCTTAGAAGAAAGATAAAGTTTATTGAGCCATTGTTGTTTCATACTCCTCTTTTCAAAATGTGTATATTTGGGTCTGCATTTTATCATGATTACATCTGGTATAATCTTATAGGAAAGAAAAGAATAAATCAGTTTATGAACACTGAATGGGGCAAACTCTGGAAAAAATACTAAAATGACAAAAATAATTAAAAATATAACAGATATTTTTTTCAAACAGATTACTGACTTTGGAGGGTTCTTTTTTTACTTTCTTATTTTGGGAACATGCCTTTTTTTGAATGAGTTAGAGCTTTTTTTTAATCTTTTTTTAAGTTTTATTTTTATCATGGCCATAGGAATATTGATAAAATTAGTTTATTTCAAAGACAGGCCGAAAAAACAAAGAACAACAAATCTTTTTGAAAAGCTTGATGCGTCAAGCTTTCCCTCTGTTCATGCAATGAGGGCAATATCCATTGCATTCTGGCTTTCATTGTTTTTTAACAATATCTTTTTTACAATTTATTGTTTTGCGATTGCAATAATGGTTATGTACTCAAGAATTTATTTAAAAAAACATTATTTTATTGATGTCTTAGGAGGTGTTTTATTTTCAGGAATAATAAACATTTTAATCTGGTGCTATTTATGAAAATAAAGGATTTTATAAGTTTAATCAGGGTAAGACAGTGGTACAAGAACCTTGTAATCTTTCTTCCTTTAATATTTGGAATGCAGCTTTTTAATTTATTTTCCATAAAGCAAACTTTTATAGGGTTTTTTTCACTTTGTTTTATATCTTCTGCGAACTATATAATAAATGATATAAAAGATAGAAAAAGCGATAAAGAGAATCCTGAAAAAAAACACAGGCCCATTGCTTCGGGATCTGTAAGGCCTTTTATCGCTTTATTGCTGATGATTATTTTTCTCTTTTCAGGACTATACGCAGCGTCAACACTTTCATTTGTCTTTGCTTTGTTTGCATTGTCCTTGTTTTTGTTGACGCAGATTTATTCCTTTTTTTTAAAAAAACATGCATTTGCAGACATCCTGATAATTTCAGTTAATTTTGTTTTAAGGGCAATAAGCGGAGCATTTGTTATTGCAGATGGCTTTGAGCCTTATATCAGGGTTTCATCATGGCTCATATTATGCCCTTTTTTCCTTGCACTATTTTTGGCAACAAGCAAGAGACAGGCAGAGGCAATACTTTTGAAGGGTAACTCAAAAAATCACAGACCAGTCCTTGATTTTTACACAAAAGAAATAACCTCTGCGCTTATAATAATCTCAACAACGCTTCTTATAGCATCATATTCATTATATGTTTTCTTCAGCCCTTATCCTAATTTAATATTCACCCTGCCTTTTGTACTTTATGTAATCTTTAAGTTCTTTTATTTTGCAGAGAAAGGCCAGAAGATAGCAAGACATCCTCATCTTGTTTACAAAGACATTGGAATAGTAATCTCGGGCATGATAATAGCTGCAATGGCCTTCGTTTCAATATACCTTTAAATTAAGAAAAATCAAGAAAAACTTATATAATCAATGAAGCTTATTATTTCTTCTAAGTTTTCCTCTGTTATAATATCCACAGGGATATCAATCCCAATCTCATTATCTCCCTTTGAAAGCATAAAATACATTTCCTTTAAGTAATCTAAATCATACATCTCTAAATTGCTCCAGTCTTTAACCATATAGATATCTATCTCTTTTCTTTTAATCGGAACTATTGTTGTATCCCATGAGCCGGTTATTGTTGATTCGATGTTTTCTGTAATTTCTATTTTTTTGTTTATCCAGTCATCATCTCTTGGGATTATTGAGGTTATTTTTTTACTCGCAATGTTTTCTATTTTATTGATGTAATCAAATGTATCAGCATCTTTTGAAGTCATGATTCCTAATTCAGTTTCATTTAAGATTCTTAAAAAATTTATAGAGCTATTATTTGGCATAGTTTTGTTTGAAACCAAAACCAAGGTGTGAGATAAATTATTTTTTTTGATTTCCTGAATTATAACTGAAAGATAATCCATATTTTTTATTTCTCCCTCTTCTGTGATTTTTGCTTCATTGAGCCTTATGAAAACACTCTTTTCAGCTTCTGGAAGGGAAACATAATTTATTTTTTTCAAGCATTCTTGTTTTGATATTTTTTGCAGTTCTTTTGTCAATATTATTGTTGTTTCTCCATGAAGATAGCCGCAATCCTCGATGTTGTTTTTAGAGAGAATATAACTTAACCTGTTATTAAAACTTTCAATGCAAAAATTATCATTTTCAGGGCATGGATAACAATCAGGATTAAAAATAAGCCATTGGGATTTGTTTTCTTTTAGATATGCTAAATATATGTGGCCAAGATTTGGCCCAGGAAGCATTTCTGCTTTTGAATCTAAATAAATCAAAGGCAATGCACTGTTAGTTATTATTTTTTCATTTGGATAACTCTTTATCAATTCAGCTATCTCTGAATTATGTTCTGTTCCATCTTTTAATGCAGAATTGACTGAAAAAACAAGTCCCTGAATAAATATCAATGCGATCAGCCAGGGTAAAAATTTCTTGTGTTTTTTTATTATGATATAAGCACCATAACCAGCAAAAGGAAAAAGAAATATTATAACAGGAACCATATAGCGCGGCTCATACCTTGGAACCATTAACGAAAAATACAAAAAGAAAAGGATTATGCATGATGCAAATAGCAAGTAATCCTTTTTCTTGAATTTCAACAGTTGTTTTATTCCTATTAATGAAAAAATTAGAAGAATTGCATCTGTTGTTATTATACTCATCAAATATTTTAATATTCCTCCATTTCCATAGATCCATGCCTGGCCGCTTATGTGGGATGAAGCTTCAAGCAATGGTCCAAAAATCCTGCCAAAAAAAGTTCCTGAATAATGAAAAAAATTAAATGTAAAATAAGGTATTGATATTATTAATATTCCAAAGACAAACTCGATTATTTTTGCAAGCTTTTTTTCTTTGATTATAATATAAAATAATATGGGCAGAACAACAGCTATTGCAGGAAATCTGAAAAGAAAGCCCCCTCCTATTGCAATTCCCGCAAAAAGATATTTCCTATCAATAGCAAGGGAGCAAGCCAAAAGAGCTAATGCATAGGCAGGAATGTCTGTGAGGATATAACCTCCGTGCCTTAGCATTAAGATGCTTGCTGAAAAGAAAATCATGGCCCATCTTGCGGAATTTTCATTAAAAACTTTTTTTGTTGTATAATAAACAATTGGAATTGCTGATATTGTTAGAAGCATCCCTAAAATTCTCCCTGTGAAAAGAGAATTAAAAGGAACCCACTGAAGAGGTATTAGTAAAAAAGGAAGGGCCAGAGGCCTTATTCCTTCAAAATATCCGATTTTTCCAAGGCTTGCGAAATATTTTGATATCCCAACATAAACACCCTCATCAAAGAAAACAACTCCGTTTGTGTAAATTATAAGTTTAAACACAAAATATAAAATGCAGCATATTATTATGAAAATTAATGTTTTTTTCTTTAAATAATCTTTATTATGGTTATTTTTTTTCATTTAAACTATTAAGAATCGTTTATTACACTAACAGCAATCTTTCTCTCGCTTCTTGGGCCATCCAGTTCAAAAAAAGCAATCTGCTGCCATGTTCCCAACTGCAACTTTCCA
>JAGYOA010000033.1 GCA_018399355.1 Candidatus Woesearchaeota archaeon
TTAATTCTGCCTTTTCGCTTGCTCTTATCTTAACTGATGAATAATAATCTTTTTCCTTTAATCCTAAGCTAAGCCCAAGATTAGGGGCATCAACATCACAGTCTGCAACAACAATCTTTTTTTCTCTTGCCAGCATTACAGCTAAGCAAGATGAAACAGTTGTTTTTCCTGTTCCTCCCTTCCCTGAAAAAATTGTTATTGTTTTCATTTGCAACCAAGTTAAGTTAATTAAAAATACTTTTTATTGAACCCATAACCTTATTTAAACTTTCATAAAAAACATTATATAAATTGATAAAAATATTTTTAGAAGGTTCTTCAGGAACCATCACATAAATTTTCTTTGTTATGCCATACTTGTTATCAGAATCTTTTTCACATGAAGACTCTTCATCAACACAAACATGAACATTAAAAACATATGTTCCTTTTTCTGCTTTTTTTGGAATTTTAATACCTATTAAAATATTTCTTTGTTTATTTGAATCAATATTAATCTTACCTTTATTTATGATTTCAAACTCAAGTTTTGTATCTGGGTAATCTTTATAATATTCCCTCTCTAAATTTATGTAAAACTCTTTTTCTTCATCATATGTATTAAATATTCCAAGGGTAAAAAAACCAACTTCATTTGTTTTTATTAATTGGTTATTTGGTGAAATACATAATTTTTCTGAACTATCACATAAGATATATTTCAATTCCTTTTCCCCTTTTGGAAATGGAAATTTCAAAATTGGTTCATAAGTGAGGTTATAAACATATCTAAAACAAAACAAAAACATAACTATCAGTAATAATATGATTATAAAAACGTTGTTTGATATTTTGAATTTTTTGTTTTTCATTTTATATTTTTTTTATTGAACCATCAGGCATCATATTATCCGGATGATATTTTCCCTTTTCATCATATTTGTATCTTTTGCAGTTTTTCCAGTTTTCATCTGTTTCACAATAGCTTTTTCTCCATTTATCTGTTATCTTTCCTTGTTTTTCCAATCTTCTTAGAGGGCATATCTTTAACCATTTGCAGGTCATCTACTCACCTAATAATTTTTTTAAAACTAAAAAATCCTGCTTTAAAGTATCTTTCATGTTTGCGTTATAAGTTGCAACAGCAGGATGATATAATGGAACTATTTTTATTACATTAAACAAGGTGCTCACATTAAATACCTGGCCATGAATCTTGCTTATTCCCTTTATTTTATCCTTTAAATTGAATTTTTCCATTATATAAGCAGTTGAAAAATTACCCAATGTCCCTATTATCTTTGGATTTAATATCTTTATTTGATTATCAAGGAAGGGAGAAAACTGATTTATTTCCTCTTTTGTAGGATTTCTGTTTTTTGGGGGTCTTAACTTGACAATATTTGTTATGAAGATATCCTCTCTTTTTAGCCCTGCATTATTTAAAATCTCATCCAGTATCTTTCCTGCAGCCCCGCAGAAAGGTTTTCCAGTAATTGACTCATTATATCCAGGAGCTTCCCCTATAAGAATTATATCAGGATCTAACGAACCCTCACCAAAAACAGGAAAAGTGCCTTCTTCATATAAGGGATGTTTTTTGCAAAACTCATTGCATTCTTTTTTTAGTTTTTTAATTTCATCTTGTTTTTCCATTTTGCAAATCTTCAGCTAATTTTTTTATGCTTTTGTGGCTTACTGGTTTTCCTTTTGAGTATGATTCCATTATTGATTTTTCATAGGGAACTTCAGCAATAATCTTTGTATTGAATTTACTGGCTAATCTTTTTATAAGATTTTTGTCTCCAACATTTGCCTTGTTTAATACAATGTTTGAAGGAATCTTTAATACCCTCAATAATTCTAAAATTAATTTAAGGTCATGCTCTCCTAAGGGAGTCGGCTCTGTAACCGCAAGAGCTATTTCACTTTTTTCTAATGCAGCTATGACATCACAATGCGTTCCTGCAGCAGTATCAACCAGAATAAAATCATACTTTTTGTTTTTTGATTTAATATAATCATTTAAAGCATTTATAACAAATTCAGATGACGGCTGATTCGGCTCTAGCTCTGCTGACAAAAAATCAATATTTCCTTTTTTTCCTTCATATATTGAGCCAACTTTTTTATTATCTTTTCCTATTGCATTTGTAGGGCATGCAAACATACATGCTCTGCATCCATTGCACTGCTCTGGAATAAAAATTGGATATTTTCCTTTTACAAAAACAATCGCATGCTGCTTGCAGACCATGCTGCACTTCCCACATTTGATGCACTTCTTAAAATCCCATTTTGGTATTAACTGAAAAACATCCTTTATTTTTTTTCTTTTAATTGAGAGAATTAAATGATCATTTGGGCAGTCTGCATCTGCATCTATCAAAAGAATTTTATTTTTCTTTGAAAGCTCAACAGCAAGAGATGTTGCTATTGTGCTTTTTCCAGTTCCCCCCTTTCCACCTGTTATGGCTATTTTCATAATAAAAAAGAAGAATTCAAAATATTTAAATCTTTACAATAAAATTGCTTAGACCATGCCCAAACTTAATGCAATAATCATTCCTATTCCAAGCAGCAATATTATTATTCCTGCAATAAGGTGAAGTGTTTTAAGCTTGGTTGTTCTCCACTCTTCTGCCTTTTCTGTTGTTGCAAGACCGAAGTGTATAAGCAACGTTATTCCAATCATAGGGAGTATAAATATAAAGTTATAAAGCAACAGCAGTAAAAACGCATAATCCCTCGTTGCAACCTTTGAAAGAAGGCCGAGTATTACAATATAGGGCCCAGAAGTGCATGGAAGCAAAAACAGGCTTATTAAAAAACCCATGAAAAATGCACCTGGAACAGAGGTTATGCTCCTTATCAATGCCTTTAATTTTGGTCTCCAGGACATTGGAACCTCCATAACAAACCATTTCCCATACCAAAAATAATCCTTTAAGTTAAACAATCCAACTAGGATTGCAAGAACAGCGACAACAGCATAAAAAGAGTGTGTTAGTCCAGATGCCTGTATTGCTGAAAACAAACCAATGCCCATAAGCAAGTAAGATATGTAAATAGAAATGCTGAATGCAATACCTGCAAGCAAAGCCTTTTTCCTATCTTTTGTTGCAAGTATTGTTGTCATCAATATTATCAAAACAGCAAATGCACACGGATTTATTGCATCTACTGCAGCAGCAGAAACAACCGCAGGAATAGTTAGCTTTTGAATTACACTGCTCTGTGTGCAGTTTGTATCCTCTAGTTTTGTCATTGGTGAGCAACATCCCTGTTCAATGCAGGTTTTTATTTCAGCTTCAATTTGATTTCCTATTGCATCATTAAATCCAACAAAAGCCTTTTCACCCATATAAAAAGTTGGAACTCCCTCTATCTTTTTGTCGTAAGCTCTAGATATATTTTCAAACAATTCCCTGTTTTCCTGGCTATTGTATGTTTCATATCTCTCAACATTTAAAGAGGGATATTTTTCTTCCATATTATCAAGGAATGACTCTGCTTTTGCACAGTGGGGGCACCCCTGCCCATAAAACATAAATAAATCAACTTCACCATTATTTTCAGCAGCATAGCCCATAGATGGAACTATTAAGAACATTAAAAACAAAACAAACATTACTTTCTTCATTTTAGCCTCCATATTGCCTCGATTATTAGGAAATATTTATATATTCCTGTTTGTTTAAGAATGTGAAACAATATATAAATCCTTGTTTCATGTTTTGAAACATTAAAAATGAGAATAAAAATAAGTGAACATAAAAACATGCTTTTAGTAATAATGATAATAGCTGTATTTATCTTTATAGTTTCTTTAGCATCTCTTTATACCCAAAGAGAAATCTCGTGCGGAAGGGCAACAACATGCACAATTCCATTGCCCTTCTTAATACCAATAACTGCCTCAATGGGGCTTTTTGTAGGCACTTTTGTATTTTATTTCATGGAATCAAAGATAGAGAAGCAGGATGTTAAGATAAGCGAGTCATCAGATGTTATATCAAGGCTTTTAAGCGCAGATGAAAGAAAATTAATCAATATCCTGGCTGAAAATAATGAATTAACCCAGTCCAAGCTTACATCTCTTTCTAAAATGCCAAGATTAAAAGTTTTCAGGACAATTGAAAAACTAAAACAAAAAGATCTCATTGAAAAAAAAGAAAAGGGAAAGCTAAGGATAATTAAACTAAAAGATGATTTTAAAAATTTAGCAAAAGAAATGAATTAATGCCCGCAGCTTTCTTGTAAATCCTGTATTTTATCAAGGTTTTCTATTACTTCCTTAACTATTGAAAATGGACCTGTCTTTAACTTAATATCAAGATTTTTGCATTTTTCCATTGCTCTCATTCCCATTCCAAAGCAATATATTGCATCAACCTCATGGCCTTCCAAAGACTCAACAGGGGCGCATCCTTCAACATTTTTAACATCAATAAAACTTAAATCATCTTTTTCTGAATCATAAACTGCTAAATACTGCACATGGCCAAAATGTTCTGCTATCTCTGACTCTTTCCCTTTATTGTCAAATACTGGCATAGCAATTCTCATTTTTTCCTCCTTGTTGGAATTTTAAGTTTTTCCAACCTTTTTTCTTTAAAATTATTTAAAACAGTTTTTACTTTTTTTCCTTTTGTTTTGTAAACCTCAACAAGGTTATCCCTTAGAGTGTGAAATGATATTTCGCCCATCTCCTGGGTTATCAATACATCAATATTCTCTTTTAAAACGAATCTTGCTGCCGAGAGACCTGCCCTTATGTTTTTATTCTTAAAAGGATTCTTCTTAAAATAATGTGAAACTGTATTTTTTCCATTAACATCAACAAAAATAAAATGTTCAGCCCTTCCAAAATGGTTGATTACCTCTGATTCAAGGCCTTTTTTATTTTTTACAGGGATCACAATCTTTTGCTTTTCAGTTTTAAAGGGCTCTATATGTATAGTGAAAGACTCAACTTCATTTATGTTTTTCTGGATTTTTTCCTCTATCTTGTCTGAAACCTCATGGGCCCTTTCAACATCAACAAATTTTCTTATCTTTACATGTGCATCACCAAATATGAATGGCCCTGCTGCCCTTAATCTTATATGTTTTACATCCTCTACTCCATTTATTGAAACTATTATTTTTTTTATTTTTCTCTCTGTTTCATTGCTTGGACAAACATCCATCAAGGCAAATATGGCATCCTTTGCTGTTATTACTCCCATTCTTAAAACAATAATAGAAATGATTATTGAAAGACCTCCTTCAATGTAAGGGATATTTTTAAAATATATAACTACAAATATTATTATGGAAACAAAAAAGTCCTTTAATCTGTCTTTTCCGCTTGCTATCAAGCTTTGTATATTCAGTTCATTACCTTTTTTCTTTAAGTATAATGAAATAATTAAAGAGATTACTGCTGAGAGAGCAACAACCACAAACGCAACAAAACCATAATCTGTTTTTGTTGGCGAGATTAATCTTTCATAACTGCTTATAAGAAGATTTATTGCTGCATAAACTATTAATCCTCCAATAAACAAAGATGCAATGCTCTCTGCCTTATAATAGCCATATGGAAACTTCTCATCCGGCTTTTTCTGCGCTATTTTTAATCCAAAAAAAGATGCAAAACTTGATGCAATATCTGTTGCTGACTCAAGTGCATCTGCAATCAAAACAACACTTCCTGACAAAAAACCAACAATTCCTTTAATTAGTGCGAGAAAAAAAGAAACAAAGCTGGATAATATTGATATTCTCTCTCCCTTTTTTAAAATTTCATTTCTTTCCATTTTGATTTTTTTTGAAAAACAAAAGAGTGATTAAAAATACAACTATTATAACAATCCAAAATATTGTAAGGTTATATAATGAAAATGCGAAAAATCCAATATTTAGTATTAGCACTGCTGCAAGAAATATTGCTATTACTTTTCTTGCTTTTAGTACATTAATACTTTTATCCATTAATTGAACCCTCTTCTTTTAAATCCCTGTTTTGCAACACCCATAATCCCAGGGGTTTTTAATTCTTCAAGCTCCCCTTTTATGAAAAGATCTGCATCTTCCTTTACAGTCTTGCCTTTTGATTTATATGTTTTTATGTTTAACTGGTTTAAAACATCAAATGCCCTCGGTCCAAATGAGCCAGATATAACTGCCTCAACTTTTTCATTTCCTATTGTTTGGGCAGACATTACTCCTGCACCCCCTGGCTGCATTACAGCCTCATTTTTTATTGCCTTTATATTTTTTATTTCATTGTTCTCAATATCCAAAATAATAAAATAAGGGCATCTCCCGAAAAAAGGGCTTGGCTGGCTTTCAATATTATTTCCTGTTGAGCTTACTGCTATTTTCATTTTTCATACCTCCGATAGTTTTTCAACAGCTAATCCTTGTGCTATAGACATGATAATCATTACTATTATTAAAATTATTGTGTATTGAAGCCCAAAATATACTATTAATAATGGAAAAAGGGCAGGTTTTACTGCTGTGCTATAAAGAAAGGCAGTAATAAACCTTGTTTTAATTCCCTTGTTTTTTAAATCTTTAAGCAAGGGGTACCACATGAATATTGGGCCAGTTGAGATTAAACCAGCGCCTATTGCCAAAATCCATGTTTTTACACCAGTGTATTTTCCCAGGTTTTTAGTGAAATAATCCTTATTCATAAAATAGGTTGTTATAATCATCAATGCAAAAACAAGGAAAAGCACAGGAAGGATATTACATATCATTGATGAAAAAAGATTTATTGATAAAATAAACGAATTTCTGTCTAAAACTCCAATTGCAATATAAACAATTAAGACAAGAAACAAAAATATCCATCCACTATTTTTCTTTTTCATAATGCCCCCTCAATTAATACAGTTACTATTGCCACTATTACTGCAAAAAAGAAAGCAGTTATATTTCTTGTAATTGCAAATCTTTTTCCAAGTGTCATTGATTCAGCAGGCAGCTGAACTATTCCAACTGTAACCCATGCAACTAAAAATGCAGTAACTGCAACCAGGCTTATTCCCTGCTTTAACATTTCCCCTCCAATAAGATAACTTACTATTGGGCTTCCTGCAAGAATACTTCCAACAGCACTTCCTATAAAAGGGTCAATTAGAATGTTATTCTTAAACACAGTTGAATAAAAAGTTTTTGGGATAAGGATATTTGCAAGACTGACAAGAAGCATAACACCAAACAAAATAGGCAATGTCTGGTAAATTGACTTTGCTGATTTTATCAATGAATCTTTTAATCTGTTCATTTAACCTCGCATATTTTTTCAATTTTATCTGCTATTGGATTAAACAGTTTTTTTATTTCATGCGGATTTCCACTATCTCCTGATTTTCTTATTTCTGCATCCAGTTTTATTCTTCCAATAAAAGCAATCTTCTGCTTTTTTGCTGTTTCTTCAACCCCTCCCTCCCCAAATATCTCTCCAGACATGTTTTCAACCAGGCCTATTATTGGAATCTTTAGCTTTTTTGAGAAATCAATGGACTTTATTCCGTCTAAAAGTGAAACTTCCTGGGGTGTTGAAACTATCACTGTTCCTGTTATATCTTTTAATAACTGCGCTATACTTAAGGGTTCATCTCCAGTCCCTGGCGGCAGATCAACTACAATGTAGTCTAATTCTCCCCATTCAACATCATCAAGAAACTGTTTTATTATGTTGTGCTTCATTGGCCCTCTCCATATACCTGCATTCTGTTTTTTAAGAAGAAAGGCCATAGACATAACTTTTAAATTATCATTATACTTTATTGGGATCATCTTATTATCCTGAGTCTCTAATTCTTTATCATCAAGTTTTAGCATTTTTGGGGCATTTGGGCCATGGACATCTACATCCAACAAACCAACCTTAAACCCTTTTTCTGACAAAGCATAAGCTAAGTTTACAGCTATTGTTGTTTTTCCAACGCCCCCCTTCCCACTCATAACTAATATCTTCTTTTTTATATTGTCCATCTTTTACACCTTCTATTTATATAAAAAATAAAAAAAATTACTGTTGCTTGTCTTCAAGCTCCTTTATCCTTTTCTTTATTGTGTCTAATTCTTGGCTTAATGCTTTCTGCTCTTCCTCTATTGCTTTTGAGTCTTCATTTAGCATTGAAAGCTCTTGCTCTTTTGTGGGTTGTACTGACTGTTGCGAATATTGTGCATAGGGTTGTGCTGGTGCAACTCTTTCCACTGGTGCAAAATCAAGTGTTCTCCATCTGAATCCCCTCCCAAAGCCACGACTAAATCCTCTGTTAAAAAATCTTCTTGATCCTGGGTTTGCGTAGCCTGGGCTGTTGTATCCTGAGCAAAGTCCCATTCTTCTTCCTGTCATTGGGCCCATTCCATTTGGCCCTGTTCCATCTCCTGCGGGCATTTTATTTACCTCCAAAATTTTTATATATTTACCCTCTTACCATTCTGGTATTGCATTTAGGGCATGTTAATTCAGAGCATGGCGCCCCTGGCTGTTTTGCTTCTTTGTAACCGCAGCTTGGGCAAACACAGTTTGCTGGCGGAATTCCGCGGCCTCGCCCTGCTCTACCTCCTCCTCTTCGGCCTGTGAAAGGCCCTTGTCCTAATGGTCCTGTTCTATCTCCTGCTGGCATTTTATAGTTACCTCCTTGAATTTTTATGGCCTTGCCATTAATTATAGCATCTGAAACCTTTTCCCTTGCTCTTTTTAATGTTCTGTGAAATGTTGACTGGTGTATATTCATTTTTTTTGCTGCCTTAACCTGGTCTAGTTTTTCCAAGTCCTTTAACCTTAGTGCTTCAGCTTCATCAACAGTCAATATTACCTCTGTTAATCTTGCCAATGGAACAGCCCTTGGCTTGAAATAATGAAAATCAGGGTTGCACCATATATGTCTGCGTTTGAATGGTCTGGCCATATTATGCATATATATGCATAATTACTATATAAATGTTTTGGTTTTTTTCAATGAAAGAATTCAATTTTATTTCAATTTTTCAAGATATTTCTTTAAATCTTTATAATCTCTTTTTCTTTCTAATAAACATACAAGAATTATATTTGGGTCTAATACTGCATAAATTAATCTTGTTTCTTTTTTTCTTATGTTTAACCTTACTCTGAAGACTTTAGAAAAAAGAAGAGAATGTATCTTTTTGTATCTATAAGGGTTTTCTTTTATCAGTTTTATCTTGTCTTTTATTATTTCCTTTGTTTTTTTGTCTATATCTTTTAATTGTTCCTTAAAAATCTCTGTGGATTTAATTGTGTAACTCAAGATAACTCCCTCATAATCTCTTCTTCAGAAACAAGTTTTTTCTTTAAAATTGAGGTTTTTAGAATTTCATCTATAATTTTTATTTCTTCCTCATTGAAATTTTCATCATATTGGTTTTTTTCGAATATTTTTTCCCTTATACTTTCTGTTGCAAGTTCCTGTATATTTCTGAACCCAAAATTAGATATATATCTTTGCGCTGCGTGGAAAAGGTTCTCATTCAGTTTTAGATTTATTTGTTTAGTAGCCATAGATACCTTTAGATATCTTATTATATTTAAGCTTTTTGCTTTTTTTAGCTTGATATGCTTAGAAAAGTATAAACATTTTGACTACTTTCTTTTCTTGTAAATCTTATCTCTGTTGTCAAAGTCAATCAGGTATATTATATTCTTTCTTTTGTCATAGGAATACAGCAGTCTAAAAGGAGGAATATATATTTTTCTTTCATTATTCCCATATTTAAGAAAATCACCTGTTTCAGGGGATTCAATAATTTTTCTGATTTGTTTTTTAACTCTTTCCTTTGTTTTGCTGTCTTTAATTTTTTTAATTGCCTTTTCAAATTCTGGTTTCCTTATAATCTCTGTCATTTTTTGATTATAGCTTTTACCATCCCTCTAAATCTTTTAAGAATTCTTCCTTGGATTGTTTTACTATATTGCCTTTTTTTATATCTTCCCAGAATCTGCCTGCAATCCTTATATCCTCTAAATCTTCCTTTATTCCTTCAATATTTTTTGCTTTTAGTTTTTCCATTGCCTGAAATACCAATTTATCATTATCTTTAAAAATAACCATTTTCTTTCCTTTTTTAAGCTTTAGGCTGTTTCTGAATTCGAGGGGAATGACTATCTGTCCCCTTTCTCCTATTTTTGATACTTCAATTTCCATTTAACCACCTAATATGATTAGTATGATTAATCATATTTAAGCCTTTCGCTTGTTTTTGAATTAAAATAATTTTGAAAACTCATCATAAACATTTTTTCTGTGCCCTATAAACA
>JAGYOA010000034.1 GCA_018399355.1 Candidatus Woesearchaeota archaeon
AGTTCCATTTTCCCAAAATAAATCTTTTATTTCATCATCTGAACTATTCCAGACATTAAAAGTCATATTAATCCAATCACCTGAACTATAAGAAATATTAAAGGCGAAATCATCCACATCACTTGTTGAATTATAATAAGGTGTTGGATTATTTAATGTTATTGATGGTAAAACATTCGGTGTATAAAATATTCCAGTTCCATCATTATATAAATCATTAATTTCAGTAGGAGATAATGTTCTATTCCATACTCCTATTTCATCCATATAACCAATATATCTTTCATAATTTCCATAGCCAATTTTTAAATCTTGGTCACTCCAATGATTATTACTATTTTTTGGTCCACAATCATCTAATACTCCATTTTTATATAAACAAGCACCAGAACTATTTGAAACATATACAATATGATTCCATTCACTTAAAGTTATTGCAGTTCCTAGAATCAACCCATTATATGCAACTATTCTAGGTGTTCCATCAATAAATAATCCTGCACCTGCAACTCCGGGATTTCTTCTAATAAATAAATCACTTGTTCCTAATGTTGAATTTATCCAAAAATTTAATGTAAATGTTCCAGTATCCCATGCTAAAAAATTAGGCACTCTACCATTCTGAACATAAGCATTATGTGTTTCATCAAAATATCCCCCCTTTCCATTTTTTCCATAATTATCATTGAAAATTATCTGTCCAACACCTCCTGTTAAATTTCTTGAACCATTAATTATATTTTCGTTAGTTTCAAAATTCCAATAATCTGTTAATCCAACATTAAAACTTGAAGTCCATTCTGCCCATTCAGTTGTTTCTAATCCCTGAATATTCAAAGTCCAATCTAAATTATCTTTTTCACTTTTCTTTCCTGTAATCTTCCATTCATAAGTTCCTGCCTTTAACGATTCTCCGTTATATTCTTTCCAAGTATTTTCTGAAATAGTTTTTGTTCCATTTAAAATTCTTTCACATTCAGTTAATTCTTCTTTATTTGTTGAACAAACTTGGTAATAATTATCTACCTCTGTTTCTATTGTTCCATTCTTAATGTAAATCTTTTGTTGATTATAGTCTTTCAATTCTTCTTTATTTCTTTTCAAATCATAAATATTAAAATCATTAAATAATTCCAAATTATAATAAAGAGTTGTTGTTCCTCGTGCTTCACAATTTATTAAACAGAAATCTGTATTATAATCCAAAGTTGTTTCTGAAAGTTTTTTATCTTCTGAAAGTTGCCCTTTATCCCAAACGTTTATCTTTCCGTATTTCTCGTTTGTTTCATAAACTTTATAATTGTCTGTTTCAAAATCTCCAATTAATCCAAAAGTATCTGCTGAAATAACTCCGGCAAATAAGATTATACAGATCATTATCATAAATAATTTTTTAGTAACCATAATATGCCTCCTCTCTTTTTCCCATTCTAACAAACATAATAATTCCTCCTGCCATTCCAACAATTGCAACAATGATTGGCAATTGTGCAAGAATCCAATTTGATCCTGTAAAATTTGCAAAGGTTGAGGCCAAAGTTGTTGTTGCAGATATTGTTTCATAAGCATTGCTTATTGCCACAGAAACTATAACTGCAATAATCACAATAAAGATGTAAGGAATAAAGAATACCGGCTTTGTTGTCACCATGTAAGATCCAATAAAGATTGCAATAATCATTCCAAATATTAAAAAGATTGAGATCCAATATAAAGCATCAAAAGATCCAACTGCACTTCCCAAAGTATTTTCCAAAACAGTTGAGGCATTATTGTTTCCATCACCGACAAGATTCATGCTTGGAATATTCTCTCTTAATTCATCTGTTGCCTCGTTGGTTATGTAGATAAAAACTCCTGAAAATAAAACAAGCACAAAAGCAACAATCATGAAAATAAAAAGATCTGTGAAACCTCCTCTCTTATCTTTAAAGATCTCTTTCATATTTTTTTTCTCCTATCAAAATTTATTTTAAATTCTAATTGTTGGATTTCTCCCATCAATCTTTTTTCAATTAAATTCCATTCAGGCATCTTGACAATTTCATTTGTGATTCTTGTTGCACCTCTAAACTCTCCTTTTCTTCTCATGATCTGCTCTTGAATTTTCTTGATCCTTTTCCGAAACTCATCATCAACTTGCATTGGAGATCTCACCATTTGAATTGCCTCCTCTTGCTTGATCTTCTTACTGCCTCATCTTCATCCATTCCACGATCCATGAATCCTTTAATTGTGTCATTCATTGTGTGGATGTAAAAGATCCATGCAAGAGATAAAATCACCATTGGAAACATTGCAATCGCTGAAACATAGAATAAAACCTTGAAAACTCCTGAAAGACCAACATAAGCAATTGCAAAACCTGAATTAAATTGCCAAACACTAAAACAACCAACAACAAATAAAACATGGCAAACCCAATAAGATGCCAATTTTCCTGCTGGATTTTCAAAAATAAATATTCCAATTAAACTTAAAACAAATAAGACCATCAAAAACCACATAGAATTATTAAATATTTCTGCATGTCCTGTGTCTAATTTTTCGCCGTAATTATTCACAATAATTTCAAAAGATTTTAAACCACCTTTAAGTGAATTGTTACAGTAAGCAATAACACTCAATGTTCCAATCTCTGTGAAATTTCCCTCATCAATTTCAAACACATAATAATCATTTAATCCTGACAAAACATCATTTTCATTAAAGATATATTCTCCTTGATCATTATAAATCGTTAAGTCACAGTCTGCATCTGTAACTTCAAGACCATCATCAACATCTGTTGCATAAACATTGACAGTGATATTTTTATTTAATGCAATTGCATCAGCAACTTGAACACCCAACTGCAAACCTGTCGCTGTTTCTTGTGGAGGTGCTGAACTCACGAGAGAGATTGTGCTTATTAAACAAAACATCAAAATTATTGAATAAAGAATTTTCTTATTAAACATATTTTCCTGCAATGTATCTTAAAGGATTTAACAGGCCTCTTGTTCTTGGTTGCCCTCCTGATGCATTAACTGTCAGACCTGATCCCATCATTCCCCCTTGTGAATTTTGTGCAACATTGATCATCTTTCTGAAACTTTCTCTCTCTTGGCCATCTTTGGCTCTTGCATAAGCAGAATGAACAATGTCAGTCATCGCACCAACAAGAGATGCATACTCTTTTCTTTTATCTTCATCATCCATTCCCATCTCATCATATTTCAAAAAAATAAGATCATTCAATCTCTTTCCAAAATCTAAAACCTTATATCTGATTTCCTCCTCTGTGTAGTCGGCCAAAATTGTGTTTCTATTAACATACATGCTCAACAACTTCATGCACAGTTGAACTCCGTGTTTGTTTAAGGTATTGTTTTCAGGTTTTGGGTTATCTTTCCAAATGATTTGTCCGTTTTCAAAAGCAACAATATCTCCTCTTAAAACATGTTCTGCCTTTTCTAAAATATCATTTAATTCTAATTGCCATCGTGCAATATCATCTGATGCTTGTGATCCAAAAGAAGAATGTGAGGCAGTTGATCTTGGATCATTTCCTCTGTTGTTTTGGGTTTTGTTATAAGCACCTTGCAAATCTTCATCTTCTAATTCTTGAACTGCTTTTTGAATTTCCTCTTGTGAAAATCCTTGATTTTTTAAACTTAAAAGATCTTGATGACTTAATTGAACTGCCATTTAAAACCTCTTTTTATATTCACCATATACAAATTATGATCCACTAATTTATAAACTTTTTCTATTGCTATGCTCATGCTATCCTAACACCTCTCCTTATTTCAAACCCTGTCAAGATCTTTTTTAATCTTGCCTTTGCTTGTTTTTCAGATATTGTTTCGGCCTTTAATCCAATTGCTCTTGATGTGAAGTCAGGCAAATAAAGAAGATCTTGAACACTCTTTGATTTCTTTTTTCCCTTTCCTCTCACTGCTCTTGCAGGAGGGAAATAAATTGGAATTGTAGGGATTGAGGGGATTCTCGGCTCTGGGATTCTTGGAGTTGAAATGCTTATTGGAAGATATTTCACTCCAACACCTGTTGATAATAATTGAGAGATCTGTGCAGTTGCACTTCTTTGTGCTGATCTTTGTGCAGTTGATTGTTTTGTTTCTACATTATTTTTTAAAAGATTTGCAACATTTATTTTAAGTCCAATGTCTTGATCTGCCTTTAATCGACTTGCACTTGCTGAAAGAATATTTGATGCAAGAGTTGTCTTTGATCCAACACCAACTGCCTGATCAATTTTCATTAAATTTTTTATTTGTGTTTTCACTGAAATTGTTGGAGTTGTTGGTGCTTGTTTAAGAATTGTTTTTGTGATCTGATCTGTTGTTGAAATAGGTGCTGTCTTTGTTGATGTCCCTTTAAAAGATTCTTTTAAAATATCTTTAACCTCTGTCACCCTCACATCTGATCCAAATGTTTTTGAAAATGGAGTTTTAAGGCCTCCTCCTCTGAAAGATCGAACTCCTCCACTTCCCAAACCTGATTGTTTAAGCAACTTTGTTTCATCAATTAAAATTGTTCTTCCTCCACTGAATGATCTTGTGAGATCAATTCTTAAATTTCCTGATTGTTTTAATAAAACTTTAATCTGATCTGTCCTTGAAATTTGTGCAAGATTCTTATAAGTGATCGGCTTATAAACAATAAAATCATCTACTTTCCCAATTCTTTCAAAACCTTTTAAGAGATCTGATGACTTTGCAATTGATTTTGATGTTGAAAGATCAAAACCTCTGATCTTAAAAGGTTTTTCAAATGCAGAAATAGAAAATCTTTTTTGCAACACTCCTGAAACTTTATCGAGATTTGAAATTTTATCTCCAACATTTAAACTAATAAGTTCTCTCTCAATAACAGAAATGTCTTTGATTGTTCTTGCACCTCTTGTTTTAATTCCCAATGTTTTATCAATTGTGACAACTGGTTGCTTTCTTGAAAATTCAAAGATCCCTAATGCTTTTTTTCCTTGAACTGCCAAAATTCCACGACTTAAATATTGCTCAATGATTCTTGGTTGAAAATATCTCAAAGTTGCTTTTGCTTGTGATGATGTGGAACCTCCCCTTTTAGTTAAGAGATCAAATGCTTTCTGATAACCTGATTTTGAAGTTGTTGAGAAAGATCCTCTTAATCCTGAAAAAGTCGTTGTAAGGCCTCTCTGTGCATAAGGAACACCCTTATAGATCGGATCTAACCCTAAAAGATCTCTCCATCTTGTTGAAACAACTGTCCTCCTCCCTGCCACTCCAACTTGTGAGAGTTTTTGATTTTCAAACACAACACGATTCATACTTTTTATGTCCTTTCCAACAGTTGCACTTGCCCTCAAATCTTTCACGGGTGATGCGATCTTAACTGCTTTCACAGTTGGTTGTCTTAAATATGAAACTCCCTTTGCACTCAAAGAAACAGACGAAACTCCCAACATCAATGCACCTGTCCCCTTTTGCTCAATTGAAGTTGTTGGTGACAAAACAAGCCCTGCACCTCCTGTTGCAAATGCAATATCTAATCCAACAAGAGTTGAAGTTGGCAATGATGAATAAGCAACTCCTCCTGTATATAATGCACCTGCTGTCAAACCTGCCCTTGTTGGTGATTTAACAAATGAAATTCCCAATGATCCCAAACTTAAACCTGCCATTTTTAATCCTGCACCAACACCCTTTAATCTTTCTTTATAAGGCACTTCTTCAAAAATTAATTTATTAAGATCTTGTGTGTAAGTTTCAGAATATTGTTTTTCATATTTTGAATAAATATCTGATTTTTGAAATTCCTTAAATGCTTTATCAACATCCTCGTCGGTCTTTGCACTAAAAAATGCCTCTCTTCCAACATCACTTCGATAAAATAATGATGACACTTCCTTGTCTGCTTGTTCTTGTTTTGATTCTTTAAACTCTTCATAAGTTGTTTCTCCCAATTGTCTTTCAATTTCTTTTTCTTGAATATCCAAAGATAAACTTCCCAACTTTTCTTGCCCTCTTGTAGCATAACCCTCAACATCTGTTTTTGGCTCTTTCTTTCCAAAGGAAATTAACTGAACTTTTGGCATATTTGGTGATCCTGTAAGTTTAAAATCCCATTTAACATAATCATCTGCTATGTCGAGGCCTTGCTTTGCCTTTCCTGTAACATAGGAAAAACCTTGTGAAATTTTAGATTTTGCAGGTTGGATGATTAATTCTTGCAAACTCTTCTCATACCATTTCCGATCGTCTGCAACTTCTTTCTGTTCTTGTGGAAGATTAACCTCTGGATTTTCTTTTAAAAATTCTTGATATGCTTTTTCTTGTTCTTGTTTTAATGCATCCCCTGTCAGATATGTTGTTGTTTCCTTTGTATATCCTCCCTGTCCTGTCCCTGTGAAAACCTCTTGCCTTTTGATCTCACCTGTCTTTGTATCTCTCACAGTAATTGTTCGCACTTCTCCTTTATCCATTCCTCCCATCTGTCTGTTTGCACTTGAATCAAAATGTGTGACAGTTCCTGTTTCAACTGCTTGATTTATTCTTCCTTTATCGATGTCAGGAAACATTGCATAAAGATATGCTTTTCTTCTTTCCTTTTTTGATCCTGTTCCAATTCCCTCACGAAAAGCATTCATTTCTCTTATTTCAGATTTCGGTCTGTTGTAACCCCAAAAGGCATTTCCTCGATCAACACTTTGTGCAGATGTTATAAGGTTTCTAATTTTTGTTAGTTGTTCTTGCTCTCTTTTATATTTTTTATAACCCTCTGTTTGTTTCAATTCCGTCGGTGACATGATCCCTTGACGATATTTTGGAGAAATAGAATTATAGATCTGCTCATAATTTTCATAAGTGGCCTGTGAGATTTTTTCTCTTGCCTCATTGATTCTCTTTTCTTCTAATCTTGCTCTTGTGAGATCTTGTTGTGCCTTAACTCTCTCTGTTCTTGTCGGTCTTGTCTGCACTTCTTTTTGTTCTAATTGTTGAGAGAGTTTCGCCATGCATACTTCACGCATACATAGTTTATAAAAGTTTGCTTAAAAACAAAGTTTTATAAATCTGCACACACTATTTTTAAAATAAAAGATGGCAGGAAAAAATCAAAAGGGTGTGAAAGGATTTCAATCGGTTGAAGAGGGAGGAGTTCATACAGGCACAGAGGCATGGAATATTGCACAATATTTCACAGGTTATTCAATTGCAATTCCATTAAGAGATCTTAATGATCTTGAAGATATTGCAAGGTTTGGTGCTGTGGGAATCGATGATGATCTTGGAATGGATGATGATCAATATGCAAAGAGAAGAGCAGATGCTGTCAAAAGATATTGGCAAAAGTTAAGGCAAATCGTCGCTGATACACAATTCAAAGTCAAAACAGGTGATCGAACAAATGCAAAACAAATTCATGAATGGCTTAAAAAAGTTCCAAAATTTTTTGATGGCCTCTTATATCTCCAATCAAATAATGTTTCTCACAGTCAAAGCATAAAAGTTAATGAAGATTTTCTCACTGCCTTGCTTGATAAACTAATCGAAAAAAAACAAAATTACTTGGGAATTTTAGATCATGCAGGTTTGATTTTCAGAGAAGTCGATGAGGTTGATCTTGATAAAATGTCGAGTGAGTTTGTGCATGGAGGTTGATTAAATGTCAAAATATGTGATGTGGAGTTTAAAGAGAGTTGTCAATTCAGTTTGTGATCGACTGACAAATAAGTTTGATGTCTTTCTTGTTATCGAGGGAAGAAGAGGTCTTGGAAAATCTACTCTTGGATATAAATTAATGAAACTTGTTAAAAGAGAAATGAAAGCAAGAGGTGTTGTTGGTTATCAGTTTATTCCTCGACGAGATCTTCTCTATGAAAGAAAAGAAGTTTTAAATTTTTTCCATAAGTGGCAACATTCAGGGATGGCCGATGAGATGATCAATGTTTCTTTTAATCGTGATTTTTATAATGAGGATCAAAAAGATTTGATTAAGATGATTAACATGAATCGAGATCACAACAATTTCTTTATTGCTTGTGTGCCTCAATTTAAAAATCTCGACAGCCAAATTAAAAATCTTGCATCAATGAAAATCACAGTTGTCCGTCGAGGAATTTCAATAATTCACATGCCGAACAAAACAGTTTATTCTTCTGACATCTGGGATGAAAGAGTTAATGAAAAGATTGAGAGAAGTTGGCTCACAGGAGGAATTAAAAACCCACAATATTCTCGGCTTACAACTTACAGAGGTTTTTTGAAATTTCCAAAACTATCTAAAAAACAAGAGGCGATCTATCAAAAGATTAAAGACGATAAAAGAAACATCATTGCAAAAGATAAGGGCTTGGAAGAAGAGGAAGAGTTGAAACCAATTGACATTATTTATAATGCTCTCGTCGATAACAAGATAAAAGACACATCAATGCTTGACGGAATGTTTATTGCTCATGGCCTGAACATAAGATCAATGAAAGCGAAATTGAGAAACATGCTTAAAGACAATCACAAGAGAACAGATCTCACTTATTATTGTTATGGAAAAAAGGTTGCTTTGGAGGATGCAAAATATGAGGTATAAAAAAGTTATTGGAATCAATCAGAGAGCAAAGGAGTATAAAGGGAGAGATCATATTGCTGTTTGGATTAGATACAAAGGAAAGATACCAAAGGGCAAATTGATTCATCATAAAAATGGGAATAAAAAAGACAACAGGATTGAAAATCTTGAATGTTTAACAAGGAAACAGCATGGAAAGTTGCACAGGAAACCAAACAGGAAAAGAATCAAATATCCATCAGGTGCAATAAAAGTTATTCGCCTCACAGAATAACTCTTAATAAATGTCATTGGGTTGCAGTAGTTAATCTTATTAGGAGTCAGGATCAGGGTATGACAGCCAAACACATATAAATGTATAATACCTATTATATTCACGGACAAAAAATTTGCAGGAGAGTGATTGAGTGTGGAAAAAAAAGAGATTGAATTGTTGAGAGAATGTTTTAAAGATAGTTTAGAAGAAGATCAATATGCAAAAAGGACTGTGCAACTTTATCTTTTTTGGTTTGATAAATTCCCACACACACAATTAAATGATCTTGAAGAAGAAGAGGCACAGGAATTGATTAATGATTGGATCAAAAAAAGAAAACATAATAATTGTGTGGCCAGAGCATTTTTGAGAAACTATCTTAAATTTGTTGGGTTGCACAAAAAGTTTGAGATTCCTGATCCAAAGAAAGTGAGGAAAGAATTTAAATTTAAAAAAGAATTAACACCTGATGAGATTAAGATCCTTTCAAAAGAAATGAGAAAAGAGAGTTATTTGAATTGGTTGGCTTTTAGATTAGTTTATGAGGGAGGATTGAGAAAGTCGGAATTAAGCACTGTGAGATATAATTCTTTTTTATGGGAAAAATGGCTTGAAGATATTGATAAACAAATTCACTTGAAAGTCACAGGAAAAGGAAACAAGGAAAGATTTGTTTTGATCTCCTCAAAAACCATGCAAAGACATTGGCGACACATTCAAAATAAAAATGGAATTT
>JAGYOA010000035.1 GCA_018399355.1 Candidatus Woesearchaeota archaeon
CAGGAATTCAAAAGCAGCACAGGGATAAGGCCCACAAAAGAGATGAAAGACTTAAGGGCCAAAGTGACTGAAACGCCAAACAAATATATAATAAACATACTTAAGGAAATAGAAAAAAGAGAAAGCGAAAAACAATCTTAAAAAATAATTAGACGATTTTACATATTATACAAGAAAGGGGATACAGTGTCTCCCAAATTAATATGGCCTCATTACTCTGAATTTAATCATTTCCTTCAACAACTTCCCAGTGGCCTCCTTTGTCAGGACCTATTCTTTTTATTTTCCCTTCACTTTTTAACTTTTTAAGATTGTATTTTATTCCATCCTCAGTAATATTGCCAATTAGTTCTGATAACTCCTTTCTGGAATATTTTGGATTTTCTTTAAGCAATTCTAAAATTTTCTGGGTAGTTTTCTGGGTAGTTTTCTGGGTAGTTTTCACCCCAGTTTTCAACCTAGTTTTCATCTCAACAAAGAAATTATGCTCATCAAAACTGAAATCAACCTTGTTATTGTTTTTTTTGCAGTAGTCCCTTATTCTTTTTATGCCTGTGCCAACCTTTTCCATAAAAACAGTTTTTGACAGCAAGTCTGCAAGCAATCTGTTTCTTGGTCTGCTTGCCTTGCCAAAATCCTTTTCAGGCAAAGAATGAACCAATCCGCCTGGATTATTGACTATAACATTATTCCTTAACTTCTCAACAGCTACCTCTCCGTTCTCAAAATAATCCCTGTGGATTAATGCATTAACTATTGCCTCACGATACGCCTCTTCAGGATATTCAGGGAACTCAACTCTTTTTATGCCTTTAATTTCAAACTTCACTGGTATGTGCTCTTTAAGAAAATTAACTGCATATTCTATATTGCCGATAATTCCCTTATCAACCTCCTTTCTGTCCAGGATATCAACCCTTTTATCTCCCCTGAAAAGAATGCACCTTATTTTAGATGTAGGTATATACTTTGAGGGATTTTTAGCAAAAAACAGAACACCTGCATTAGTCATATTTTTATTTTTCATCACTTTCAAATTAGCTAACATTCCATTTCTATCTAAATTATAGGATATTTTTGCTAATCTCAAATAATACTCAAACTTTGAGTCATCAAAATCATTGAAATCAAATTCATCGCATATCTGTTCATCAAACCTTATCTTTCCTTCTTTAACGCTTAACTCCAATATCTGATCTCTGCTCAATTTCTGTGAATTTGGTCCAATTCTCATATAAAAACCATCTGAGCATTGGTATGGCTTATTGATTCCCTCAGGAATATCCACAATCAAAACAGAATTAACTTCTTCTAATCTCATTTTTATAAATGGGTCGCAATTCTTTGCAATATCAGTTATTCTGGATTTAAGCTCATTTGTGATTTTTATGCCATTAATCTCTCCTTTATCATTCACTCCCAAAAATATTCTTCCTCCGCTTGCATTTGCAAACGCAACAATTTCCTTGGCAAATTTCTTATCTATGTTTTCCTTAAACTCAACGAACTGCCCTTCTCCTTCCTGTAAAACCAGTTTCAGTTCTTTAATATTCATACATTTTAAAATATTTATTTCTCTTTATTACTCTTTTGCAGATTTCACCGGAAGATTAACGGAAATAAAATAAACCCAAGAACATACTTAAGGAAATAAATAAAAGAAGTTCAAAAACAGATTGAAAATGCAAGAAAAAAGTTCGAACCATGCTGCGCTCTCTCTTCGGTAAGGATATTTAATAAGAATTTAGATATTATGTACAATCAGAATTAGTGCTAAAGTGTATAAAAGCTGCTCTTTAATAGATACTGTCATGGAGGTCATAATCCAGAAGTTTAACAACTTTATGTTCTTCATCTATTTCATAAGTTAAAACAAAAGATTTATCGATATGAACTCTTCTTGCCTCTTTCATATCTCCTCTAAGTGGCTTAAAATGGTATGGATTTTCTATAATCTGTTCAATTTTCTTGACAATTATCTGCATTTGTTTTGGATTTTTCTTCCCAAGCTTAGAAAAAATTCTGTCTATATTGGGTTTTGTGGCAAGAGAGTACATTTTTTATTCTATGTCATACCTCTTCTTAAAATTTTCAAGACTTCCAATATGGATAGTTTTCTGTTTCCTGATTCTTTCAAGTTTTTTTAGATACTCTTGTTTAGCTTCAGGTTCTTCTTCAACTACAGACCTCATAAAAAAATCTATTTGTTTACTCATGCTAATACCATTTCCTTTACAAAAATTAGAAAATTTATTATATACTTCCTCTTGCACATTAAATGTTTTTAATACCATTTTATCACCTTATTTAACATTAAATAAAGTTATTTAATATTATTTAAATCTTTCTATTTAACAGTCTTATCATTCTTTCTTTATTACTCTTTTGCAGATTTCACCGGAAGATTAACGGAAATAAACTAAAGAACCAGAATATTAAAAACAATCACTCTTTCCTATATTCCTCAACAACGCTTCTCCAGAGCATGTCATCGGCCTTCTCATCCAAAAGGGCCCTAAAAAACCTATCAGAATCGTCTATCCAGGAAAGCAACAACTCAACTCTTTTGGAAAATGTTTTAAAAGCGCTTGATGCAGGCTGTTTCATATCAAGCTCATAATCCAAACTGCCTGTATTAATGCTCCCTCTCAATCCAGCGTAACCAAGTGCAACCTTAATCTTATCCAAAGCAACACCTTCCTTAGCTGAAAAAACCCTTTTATAAGCCTCAAGCTGCTGCTTATGCTTGTAATTCTTTTTCTTATCTGTCTTCCAGTCAACTATTAAATATTCATCATTATTCTTAAAAACAGCATCAATATAAGACTGAAACCTTAAAGAACAATCAAAGCCAAGGTCTTTAAGCATGGGCTCAAACCTCATCTCAACACCAACAACCTCTGGATAATCCTTCTTAACTTCCTCAATAATCTTTTTAATATTATCAACAAAAGGTTCAGCATCCTTGCTTATGGAATAATCCTCATTTAACAATATCTTTTTTGCAGCATCATGAACCTTAGTTCCAAGGTTAGTTGCATAGCTGACATCCCTTATCCTTAAAATACGCCTAACCAAATAATCATATGCATTTGAAGGAAGAGCGCTGAAGGATATATGCTCAATACCCTTAAAATAATCTTCAACAAAACCCTTTATCCAGTTGCTCTTAGAATCAAGTAATTCCCTTGCCTCATCAATCCTCTTATTCACAAAAAGATTAAAAGCCTTTTTCCTGCTTTCATCAAGCTCAAGGCATACATCCTCCTCAGCGTCAATAGTCTTAAGCTCAGAATAATCATTAAGATAATCATTAACCTTATCAGTAAGTATAATCAGTTTTTCTTTTGCCCTTGTGAATGCAACAAAATTTATCCTTAAGGTTTCCTCTTCAAGCTCTTCCTCAACATTTATATTTTCTGCCTTTAAAATCCCCTCAACAACACTGTCCTGGAAATTGCCGTTATTCCTTGTTTTTGAAGGAAGGTAAATAACATTCTCATACTGCATCCCCTTTGACTTATGAACTGTTGTAACAACAACATCCTTTTCAGACTCTGACTCATTTGACAAAAGGTCTGTTGACTGCAGATAAGCAACCAATGAATTAAGGCTCTTGTCCTCAAGAAACAATATTGCCTCCTGGTAAGCCCTCTGCATAGACACAGCAGCAGAAAGATACTCTTTTCCATAGCCTATAGATGCGGGAATTATCCTTTCCCTGAACAGAAAATTAACTTCCTCAACATTTTTCACTCTTTCCCTTATTTCCCTGAATGCAGGGGCTCTCTCAAAAATCTTTTCAATATCTTTTTCAGAAGAAAGCTCAAATGCATCCTGTATAGTGCATGGAAAAAAAGGAGTGAACATTGAATTTTTTATATCATTGATATTTTTGCTTAAAACACCCTTTAAAAAAGTTATAATATGTTTTCTTGCATCCTCTGAAGCTGAAAAAAATGTTGAGCTGAAATCAATATTGCGCGCAGAAAGCTCTCTTGAAAGCTCCATAATCTGGAAATTTGTCCTTGCAATAATAGCTGTCTTTCCCTCTAAACCTTTTGCAAGCTCGCATGCAGCAGCATTAATATTCTTTCTTCCAACATCATAAACAAAGGGCTTTTCCCCTTTCTTGCCATCTGCATTATGCAAATCCCTTAATTCCTCCTTATGCTGCTGCTCTTTTGTTCCTGAAACAAAATAATCCCTTGCATAAAAAAGAATCTCATCAGTGCTTCTGAAGTTTTCAGAAAGCACTTTTTGTGTTGAATCACTGAATTTATTGAAATTAAGTATTGAGCCTCCCTGGAATCCGAATATAGCCTGTTTTTTATCACCTACAGCAAAAAATTCCTTTCCTGATTTAAGAGCAATATCTGCTTCCATAATATTAACATCCTGAAGCTCATCCACCAGAACATAATCAAAAACAGGATGCTCCCTTAGCTTAATAAAATTTATAAGCAAATCAGCATAATCAACGCCTCTTCTGTTTTTTATTTCCTCATAATGATGGAAAATATCAACAAAATATTCTGCAAACTTGTCTATCTCCTCTTTTGTATAGCTCTTTCCCTGCTCCAAAAACTGCTTTGTTTCAGAAATATTAATCTTATCAGGGGTTATCCCAAAGCTTTTAAGATACCTCATAAGGTTTTCCATCTTTGGAATAATCTTATCAATAAGGTATTCATCAGAATAGTTCAGTATATCATGTTCCCTTAAATATATCAATATGGAATACCTTAACAGATTTGTGCTGATTATCTCATTCTCTTCTATATTGTATAATGCATATGAATGGAATGTGAAAACATTAAGATTTGAAACATCAAAATCAATATTCTCCTCTTTCACAACCTTAAGTATTCTTTTTTCCATCTCTTTTTTTGCCTTTTCTGTGAAGGTTAAACATAAAATCTGCTCAGGATTAATTCCTTTTTTTAGCAGGTCTGCATATTTATATGCAAGAAGAAGTGTTTTTCCAGTGCCCGGATTTGCAGTTACTAAAACATTTCCCTGAATATCAATTATTTCCTGTTTTTCCTGGTTTATTGGCATTTGTTAAGATTAACTATTTGGATATATTATATAAAAATTTGTATTTAGCAAGTTTTTTATAATCTGAAATCAATTATATAAAAATGTCAAAAAAGAACAACAAAAAACCCGAATACCTGATATTGTTTGTTATTGCCCTGGGCTTCTTAACCCTATTTTTCTTTCCTGAGCCTCAGACAAACTTTGTTTATTATGCTGCGACTGCGATTTTCTTCATCCTTATAATACTCTTTTTGGCTAAAAGAAAACAATAAGCAAGCTTTTTATAGTTTCTAATTATCCTTGACAAAAAGGGGTGGTTATCATGAAAAAACCAAAAAATATTATTAAATATATTGTTGGACTTCTCACTGTAATTGTTTTAAGAATTGTTCCCCATCCGCCGAATGTTGAGCCAATAATGTCAACAATGATGCCTTTTGCAAAAAGATGGGGAAGGTTAGCAGGATTGTTTTTTGCTGTTCTTGCAATCTTAAGCTTTGACTTAATAACAGGAACATTAGGTGTTTGGTCAATCATGACTGCAGGAACTTACGCATTACTTGGTATTGCAGCAGGGTTTTACTTCAAGAATAAAAAAAGTGAGATTAAGCATTATGTTGGTTTTTCAATTGTTGGAACATTGGTTTATGATGCAATAACAGGAATTGGAACAGGTGTGATTTTCTTTAATCAGTCATTCATGATAACATTGATTGGACAGATTCCATTCACATTGTATCATCTAGGAGGAAACATTGTGTTGGCAGGAATAGTATCACCATTATTGTATAAATGGGTTTTAGACAACCCTCAGTTGGAAACACAGCCGGTAATCAACAAGGTTAAGTCTTTGTTTGTTTCAGCAAATTGATCTTTTATTAAATTATTTTTTTGAAGATTTATAGAAAGATTCCAGTTTTTTTAAGTCTGGATGATTAAAAATTCCTTGTTCTATTGCCCACATCATAGTTTCTATCCTTGAAGACAAATCATCTCTTTTGTGCTTTACAGCTGAGTCATAAAGGCTCTGAAAAGCAATGCATGGAATCTCTCCGTATGTCCTTAAAAGGGATTTTTCTTTTTCATTGAATATCTCTTTGGCTTCTTTGCCCATCATCCTTAAAACATCGTTCCAGAATACCTTAAGTTCAGGATTAACCTTCTCACTTAAATCAATAATGCCTTTTCTTTCATACAGCTTAAAAATATTTTTTACACCAGAATTCAATACTTTATCAATCATCTTCTCTGACTCTTTTGAATTAACGATATAATCAGAGATATAATCTATCTTATTAGCAATTGAATCATATGTTTCTCTATCAACCATAAAAATGAATGTAAATCTAAACTTTAAAAATCTTTTGCTTGTAACCACTTTTTAATAGTTTAAAACGAAAAATATAAATATTTAGAACACCCTATAATATGAATGTCCAATATCCTCATAGTCCACGGGGCTTATGGGGGGCCTGAAAAGCATTGGATTCCATGGATAAGGGAAAAGCTCGAAAATTACGGTTACAACATCATTGTTCCAAAATTTCCAGACCCACAAAACCATGATCTCAACAGTTGGCTGATGGTCTTTAATGACTATCGAAATTATCTAGATGAAAACTCGCTAATAATAGGGCACGACATAGGAAGCAATTTTATCCTCCATATTCTTGAAGATTTTAACAAAAAAATCAGGGCTGTATTCTTGGTTTCATGTTTTAAAGGAAGGCCAAACCATGAGAAATTCAAAAATATAAATCCTGAATTTACTGATAAAGAGTTTGAATGGAAGAAAATAAAAAACAGCTGTCACAGGATTTATCTTTATCACGGAGATGATAATCCATATATCCCAAAGAAAGATGCAGTAAGACTTGCGGAAAATTTAGAAGGAAATTTAAATGTGATAAGAAACGGCCGCCATTTAGACCAAAGCTCAGGCTATGTTGTATTTGATCTTTTATTAGAAGAAATAAAAAATGAATTATATTAAAGCATTTTTCTTACTATCTCTGCTGTGTTTTTTGCATTGAAAGCGTCAAAGAATTTTAGAGCCTCATTGTATGCTTTTTCCTCTATTATCTTCTCTGTTTCAGGACTCACTGCATCTATCTTTTCAAGGAAGTGGATTATAGCTCTTTTGCTTTCTTTTCCAAAAATCTCATTCTCACTTTTGCCTGGCTTTGAATGATTTTCTATTGTCCAGTCCCATATTTCTTTGTAAAGCTCTGGCTCTTCTTTCTTGAAAATATCCCAGACAAGATTCATCCAGTGCGTTGCAACATTGCCCTTCCTTATATAGTCTCTTGGAAATTTGTCTTTTATTATGCTAAGGGGTGTTCCTGTTATGCCATGCTGTGCTATATTGACATCAAAACCTGCATCTCTTAATGCCTTTCCCACTGCTATTGTCTGCGGAATATCAATGGAAACCTGCTCAATTAAATTTCCCTCTTTGTCATAAGTGTTGCCGTGAGCAGATCCGTTTGCAATTGCAATGACATTCGGATCTATTCCCTTATCTTTTAGAACTTTAATAAACGTAACTGCTTCTTCAGGCGTTGTAAGAATTCTTCCTGAATCATTCTCCCTTCCTATTTCCCCTACTTCAACCTCTAAACCAAAAGGTTCTTTCGTGTTTTCCTCTATGAACTTTGCAAGCTCAACAGTTGCCTTTATATTGTCTGAAAGCTCATCCTCAACTGTCTCGCCATTAAAATTAAAAAGGTGGGATGCATCTATTGCAAATGATGTAAAGCCTGCATCAATCTGCGCTTTAATCAGCTCTTTTGTTTGCTCTATATCCTCTGGAGTTCCTTTTTTTACTCCTATATGATCTGCGTGTAAAGCCCAGATATCATAATCAACTTCATCTGCTGCATTGCTGATTCTTTTTGCATATTCAGCAGGAGTCATTCCAGTATAGCCCCCCTTTGTGTCTGACTCTGACCTTGCTATTTCAAATATCAAAGCTGAATCTGTGTCTTTTGCTGCCCTTAATATTCCTCTTGCAACTCCTTTTGTAATTCTTACATTGCATGCCATTATTATTGTTTTTTCGTCTTTAAGGGATTTGAAAAGAACATCCCCTGAAATTGGTTTCATTTTTTCACCTCATTAATATTTTGGCTCATCCTCGAAAACATGATGCGCTTCTATAAATCTTATTGTTCCGCTTTTCTGTCTCATCACAATTGAATGTGTTGTTGCTCCTGCTGGTGTAAAATCAACTCCTTTTAAAAAAGTTCCTGTACTTACGCCTGTTGCAACAAACATTGAACGATCAGTATTTACAAGGTCTTTTTCTGTCATCTTTTTGTCAAGATGTTTTATTCCCATGCTTCTTGCCCTTTCCCTTTGTTTTTCATCCTTAAATTGCAGTCTTGTCTGCATTTCTCCTCCAAGGCATCTTATTGCTGCTGCTGAAATAACACCTTCGGGAGCTGCTCCAATTCCCATAAGAACATCTATATCTGAGGTTTTAAGGCATGTTGATATAGCCCCTGAGATATCTCCGTCAGTTATTAACCTTATTCTTGCTCCTGCTTTTCTTATTTCATCAATTAGTTTAGTGTGCCTCTCGCGGTCAAGAACAACAACCATTAAATCCTTCACCTTCATGTTTTTTGCATCTGCAACTGCCTTAAGGTTGTCTTCAACAGATGCATCCAAATCAATTACTCCTCTTGCCTCAGGACCAACTGCTATTTTGTCCATATAAATATCCGGAGCGTGAAGTATTGTTCCTTTTGGGGCTGCTGCAAGGACGGATATTGCATTAGGTCTTCCGTATGCAACGCTGTTTGTGCATTCCAAAGGGTCAACTGCAATATCAATTTCCATGCCGTTGCCGTTGCCTATCTTCTCGCCTATGTATAACATTGGGGCTTCATCTCTCTCGCCCTCTCCTATCACAACTGTTCCGCTTATCTTGACATCATTAAAGACTTTTCTCATCATCTCTGTTGCAGCATGGTCTGCTGCATGCTTGTCTCCCCGACCCATCCATCTTGCAGAAGAAATAGCTGCTGCTTCTGTAACACGCACAAATTCAAGTGCCAGGTTTCTGTCCATATTCTATCACCTTTTATAGTATGATAATATCATACTTTTTAAATCATCATACTTTGTAATACACTTGTATTTATATTTTTCGATTTAAATTTATTTATTTTAAAGTGATTACAAAACAAAAAATTTATATATTTATTACAAAAGATCCAAAATATGAAACAAAAGATTCTACACTTCTTGATCTTTATGCGGGCGTTGGGACCTTTGGGATAATAAATTCAG
>JAGYOA010000036.1 GCA_018399355.1 Candidatus Woesearchaeota archaeon
GTTGCAAATCCTAAATTTTCTGAATTTTTTATTAATTTTATATTTTAGATATTAAAAACACTTTAGTTCTCGCACAAGAGTATATGTTTTTTTGTTGCAAAAATACGCTTTTTCTGTAATTTTCTTACAGTATTTGCAGTAATCACTTGGTTTCTCACAAAAACCATTTTTTTCATAGAGAGTAAAATCCAATGGAAGGATTTCGCATAGTTTTATTTCTATTTTATCAACTAATTTATCTAATGATTCCTGCATATTTAATAAAAAGATAAGGCCATATAAATATTTTTTACAAATTGGATATATACTATCTAAATTATCAATAAGATTTATAAACTTCTTGTGTTTTTAATAGGCCATGGAAACTGATTACGGCCAGATAAATTTCAAATGCGGCATTGAGATTCACCAGCAACTTGACACCCATAAATTGTTCTGCAAATGCCCTTCTTTGATAAGAGATGACAAACCAGATATAATAATAGAAAGAAAACTAAGGGCCAGTGCAGGAGAAAGTGGAGATATAGATAAGGCCGCTTTACACGAATCAAAAAGGGCCAAGCAATTTATTTATGAAGCTTATTCTGACACGACATGCTTGGTTGAACTAGATGAAGAGCCTCCGCATGATGTAAATAAAGAGGCTTTAGACATCTGCTTACAGGTAGCTTTAATGCTTAATGCAAAACCAGTTGATAAAATATGCTTTATGAGAAAAACAGTTATAGACGGTTCAAATACCTCAGGATTCCAAAGGACTGCATTGATTGCAACAGACGGCTTTGTTGAAACATCAAAAGGGAAAGTAAAAATTGATACTATCTGCCTTGAAGAGGAAGCTGCAAAAATTGTTAAAAGGACTGAAAAAGAGGATACTTATAATCTTTCAAGACTGGGAATTCCCTTAATTGAGATTGCAACTGCTCCTGATATAAAAGATCCAGCTCATTGCAAGGAAACTGCAGAAAAAATTGGGATGACATTAAGGTCAACAGGCAAAGTTAAAAGAGGATTAGGAACAATAAGGCAGGATGTTAATCTTTCAGTAAAAAATAAGGCCAGGGTTGAAATAAAAGGATTCCAAGATTTAAGAAATATGCCGAAGATTATTGAGAATGAAACAAAAAGGCGGCTTAAAATAATTGAAAAAGGAGAAGAGCCAGAAAAGGAAGTAAGAAAGGCAAACAAAGATTTAACCACCGGCTTTATGAGGCCCATGCCCGGAGCAGCAAGAATGTATCCTGAGACAGATGTCAAGACAATAAAGCCGGATGTAAGCAAAATAAAAATTCCAGAATTGATAACAGATAAGTCAAAAAATCTTGAAAAAGATTTCAACTTAAACAAAGATCTGGCAGACTTAATAATTAAATCAAATAAAACAGAAATTTTCACAAAACTTGCAAAGAAATACAAAAATATAAAGCCGTTGTTTATTGCAGACACATTAATAAACTCAGAAAAGGAAATAAAAAAGAGGTATAAAAAAGAAATAGATGCAACAAAGCATATAGAGGAAATTCTTGATTACCTTGAAAAAGCAAAAATTACAAAGAGCGCTGTTTTTGAGATTCTTGTTGAGATAGCAAACAAAAAAAAGCCGGATTACTCAAAATACTTTCTAATGGATGAAAAGGAAATAAAAAAAGTTCTAAAGGAAATAGTTGAAAAAAATAAAAGTGCTCCATTTAATGCCTTGATGGGAGAGGCAATGGCCAAGCTAAGAGGAAAGGCAGACGGTAAAAAGATTGTTGAGTTGTTAAAAAAAGAAGTTAGCTAATTGGAAGCTTTATCATGTGCTCTTTTACTGTTGACAATAAAAGCTTTGTTTCGATTCTTTCCACAAAATCATAGGCCTGGATTTTTTTCAGAAATCTGTCTAAATCGCTTCTTTTCTTGAACTTTGCAATGACTGTTGCGTCAAACTGGCCTGTGTTGTCATAAACAGCAAAAACATTCGGATGAATGGCAATCTTTTTCTCTGCATCTTTCAGTTTGCCCTCGGAAATCCTTACATCAATTATTACCTGCATGTCATAGCCTATCTTTGAGTACTTAACTCCTATTGTGTATTTGGTTATTATTCCTTCTTTCTCTAATCTCTTTATCCTGTTCATCACTGTTGCAACAGATACTCCTGCTTTCTTGGCTATCTTCCTGTAAGACAGTTTAGCATCATCAATAAGCAAATTAAGAATTTTCTTGTCTTTATTGTCGATATCAACATCCATTTTCAGTTAAACAAACATTTAATTCAGCTATTATTTTATTGTTAAATTTAAACTTTTATTTAAATTTTTTGTTTTTATTATTATTTTGTTTAATAAATTCTACAAAAATTATAAATTTGTAAATATTTAATCCTTAAAATGAGGTGTTTATATGAAAAACAATGAATTCAAATACGAATTAAGCTATAATCCTAAAGAAGTCAAGAAATGCGAAACTAGTTCTGATGTTTTAAAGATGTTAAAACAAAACAAAGATATTACCAATGTGAGAATATTTTTTTCAGATATTATTGGGAATATGCAATGTGATTTTTCTGTTCCAAATGATTGTGTTACAAAAGAAACATTAAAAGAAGGTTTTAGTTATGACGGGAGTTCGGTGGAAGGACAGGCAAGAATACAGGAAAGCGATAAAATTGCAGTACCTATTATTGAAAGCGCCATGATAACTCCATGGCAATATTCTCCAAAAACCCTTGGTCTTAGGGATAAACCGTGGAGGGAGCTAATAATGTTTTCAAAGCTTCATAATCCTGACGGCTCAAGATACGAAGGAGATGTGCGTTATGTGCTTGAGAAAACTCTTGAAAAAGCAAATAATGAAATTGGTGCTAATCATATGTATATCGGTCCGGAACTTGAATATTTTTTGTTTGATGCAAACGGCAAGGGAAGACCTGTTGTAAAAAATGGAATACCAGAAACTGTTGACCACGGAGGCTATTTTAAAGGTGGACTGCATGGACAAGTAAGAAAAGAGAGCCAGTTAATACTCCGGGCAATGGGTTACAATTTTGAGTATGACCATCATGAAGTAGCCCCATCACAACATGAAACCAATTTTAAATATCTTGATGCTGTTGATATGGCTGATTTTATAATGCTTTACAAATATGTATTAAGAAGGACTGCAAATGAGTATGACTTATTTGCAAGCTTCATGCCAAAGCCGATAATTGGTGAAAATGGGAGCGGGATGCACACCCACCAGTCTCTTTTCGAAGGCAACAAAAATATATTTTCTGATAATAAGAACTGTCTTTCTACCAAAGGAAAGCAATATATGGCAGGTCTTATGGAACATCTTCCTGAAATTACCTCAATATTAAACCCTTCTGTTAATTCATTTAAGAGAATTGTTCCGGGATATGAGGCTCCTGTATATATCTGCTGGGGCTCTCAAAACAGATCAAATGTTATAAGAATACCTGCATATAAAAAAGAAAAGGCATTAAGGCTAGAGTTAAGAAGCCCTGATCCTGCCTGCAATCCTTATCTTGCTTTTGCAGTAATGCTTTCGGCAGGGCTCAAGGGAATATCTGGAAAATATGGTCTTCCAGAGCCAGTCCATGAAAATGTTTATGAGATGCCTGAAAATGAAAGAGAAAAAAGGGGTATAAAAAGCCTTCCTGGAAGTTTGGAAGAAGCGCTATCCTTAACTGAGAAAGGAAATATTGTAAAGGAAACAATTGGAGAGCATCTTTATAATTGCTTTATTGATAACAAAAGAAAGGAAATTCAGGAATTAAAACAGGATGAATTTATCTATAAAGAAAAATACAGGGAAAAAGGACATAAGGGAATAACAAATTATGAACTGGAAAAACTTTTGCCTGTTTTGTAATCTTTAAAACAGCAAAATATATAAAGGTAAATTTAGACAATAAGAATATGATAGATGTCTTGATTGCATTTCTTGTTGTATCTGTGATTATAAACCTGATTATGTTCATACCTGCATTTATTTTTAAAACAGACAAGCTAACAGACATATCATACGGACTAAGCTTCTTGATTCTTTCAATGATAGCTATAAAGCTTAATAACATAACAACTGGCAAGATGATCCTTTTCTTTATGATTCTTGTGTGGTCAACAAGGATATCAATCTATCTTTTTGCAAGAATATTAGCCACAAAAAAAGACAAAAGGTTTGATGGAATAAGAGAGAATTTCTTGAAATTTCTTTCATTCTGGCTGCTTCAGGGTGTTAGTGTTTGGATAATATTAATATCTTCCTTGATATATATAAACACAGACTTTTACAATCTTGGAATTTTATCATTATTAGGATTTTTGATATGGCTCGCAGGAATATCAATTGAAGCTATAGCTGACTACCAGCAGGCAATGTTCTTCAAAAACCCAAAAAACAAGGGAAGCTTTATCTCAAAGGGAATATGGAAGTACTCGAGGCATCCAAATTATTTTGGTGAAATGCTCTGCTGGATTGGAATTTATGTTTATGTTTTAGATGCTTTGTCATTTGTTAACGCACTTATCGCAATAATAAGTCCTTTGTATATAATTTTCATATTGGTCTTTGTTACCGGCCTTCCAAAAGTGGAAAAAAGCGCAAATGAAAGGTTTGCAAAAAACAAAGAATATCAAAAATACAAAAAAACAACAAGCATACTTATACTATGGCCTCCAAAGAAATAAGTTTAGATGCTCATTCTAAGTAAGACTAAGTAATATATATACTTGAGTTTAACTATATTTATATACTATTCTTTAATCCCTTTTTCTATATTCTTATGAAAATTGGGAGGTAATAAAATGGCAGAAGAAAAATATGTATATTTCTTTGGAGAAGGCGGAAAAGAAATGAAAAACCTTCTCGGGGGAAAAGGAGCTAACCTAAGCGAGATGAGCAAGATAGGAATTCCTGTTCCGCCAGGTTTTACAATAACAACAAAAGTTTGCAATGAATATTATGAAAACGACAAAAAATATCCTGAAGGGCTTAATGTTCAGATAGAAGACAATTTAAACAAGCTTGAAGAAAAAACAGGGAAAAAGTTTGGTGACCCAAAAAACCCTTTGCTTGTTTCTGTAAGGTCTGGGGCTGCTGTATCAATGCCAGGAATGATGGATACTATTCTCAATCTTGGATTAAATCCAGACACAGTACAGGGAATGGTTGAACTTACAAAAAATGAAAGGTTTGTATGGGATTCTTATAGAAGATTTATCCAGATGTTTGGGAATGTTGTTCTTGGAATAGGCCATGAAAAATTTGAAAAGATTCTTGACAGCATAAAAGAAGAAAAAGGAGCTGTCCTTGACACAGAGCTTGAAACAGAGGATTTAAAAAAAGTTGTAGAACAATACAAAAAACTGGTTAAAGAAGAAACAGAAAATGAATTTCCTGAAAAGCCAGAAGAACAATTGCAAATGGCAATTGACGCTGTATTCAACTCATGGGATAATGAAAGGGCAATATCATACAGAAAGATGAATGATATTCCAGATAAAATCGGGACAGCAGTAAATGTACAGTCAATGGTATTTGGAAACATGGGAAATGATTCCGGAACAGGTGTTGCATTTACACGTGACCCAAGCACAGGAGAAAAAAAGTTTTTCGGAGAATATTTGATGAATGCCCAGGGAGAAGATGTGGTTGCAGGAATAAGAACTCCAAAGAAAATAAAACAGCTTGAGGATGATATGCCTGAAGTATATAATGAGCTGGTTGAGATTTATAAAAAGCTTGAACTACATTACAAGGACATGCAGGATATGGAGTTTACAATAGAAAAAGGAAAGCTGTATTTACTTCAGACAAGAAATGGAAAAAGAACTGCGCATGCAGCTGTGAAGATAGCTGTTGACATGGTTGAAGAAGGATTAATTACAAAACAGGATGCCTTACTGAGAGTAGAGCCAAACCAGCTTGACCAATTATTGCACAAAACAATTGATCCAAAAGCAAAAGTAGAAGTTGCCGCAAAAGGCCTTCCGGCATCTCCTGGAGCTGCTGTAGGAGGAATTGTTTTTGATGCAAAACGTGCGCATGATTTAAACGAAGAAGGAAAGAAGGTTATCCTTGTAAGGACAGAAACAAGCCCTGAAGACATAGAGGGAATGAATGCTGCAAGAGGAATTTTGACTGCGCGTGGCGGAATGACATCACATGCAGCAGTTGTAGCTCGTGGTATGGGTAAGTGTTGTGTTGCAGGATGCGAAAGCATAGTTGTAAGCGAAGAAAAGAAAGAGCTAAAGATAAACAACAAAGTCCTGAAAGAAGGGGACAAAATAACTCTTAATGGAAACACAGGAGAAGTGATAATAGGAGAACTTGAATTGATTGAGCCTGAATTAAAGGGAGAGTTCAAGACATTGATGGATTGGGCAGATGAAGTAAGGACATTAGGAGTAAGGACAAATGCTGACACTCCAAAAGATGCAGAAAAATCCATTGAGTTTGGGGCAGAAGGTATTGGATTGTGCAGGACAGAACACATGTTTTTCCAGGAAGACAGGATAAGGGCAGTAAGAGAAATGATTTTAGCTGAAGATATTGTAGGAAGAAAAAAGGCATTAGATAAACTACTGCCTATGCAAAAATCAGACTTTTTTGAAATATTTAAGGTAATGAAAGGGCTGCCAGTTACAATAAGATTATTGGATCCACCTTTGCATGAATTCCTCCCAAAATCCAAGGAAGACATAGAATGGCTTTCAAGTGAGATGGGAGTTACAGTAGAAAAAATAAACGAGAAAATGGATTCATTGCATGAGGTTAATCCTATGTTAGGGCATCGCGGATGCAGACTGGCAATAACATATCCAGAGATAGCAGAAATGCAAGTTCAGGCAATATTTGAGGCAGCATGTGAATCAGTAAAAGACGGAAACAAGGTTGTTCCAGAGGTAATGATTCCACTAATTGGAAATGAAAAAGAGTTCAACAATCTAAGGGAGCTTTCAAAGAAAAAAGCTGATGAAATAATAAAAAAGCATGATGTTGAGCTTAATTACAGGATAGGAACCATGATTGAGGTGCCGAGAGCATGTATTGTTGCAGATAAAGTAGCAGAAAATGCAGAGTTCTTTTCTTTTGGAACAAATGACTTGACGCAGATGACTTTTGGATTTAGCAGGGATGATGTAGGAAAGTTTGTGCCTGAATACATAAGAAAAGGCATTCTTGAAAAAGATCCTTTCCAGGTTCTTGATCAGGAAGGAGTTGGAAATCTTGTAAGCATGGCTGTTGAAAAAGGAAGAAAAGTAAGAAAGGACTTAAAAATTGGAATCTGCGGAGAGCATGGTGGAGAGTCAAGTTCTGTTGAGTTCTGCCATAGGGAAGGATTAACTTATGTAAGCTGCTCACCATTCAGGGTTCCAATAGCAAGATTAGCAGCTGCACATGCAAAACTTAAAGAGGAATAATTTTATTTTTTTTTTAAATATTTTAGATTTATCAGCATATCCCATGATTGAGGTATTTTCTTTGATGTTAAGTAATTGTCTATACATCTATCAGTAACAGTAAGGATTGGATTTTTTAGATAGGTAAATATTGTCTGGTTATAGTTAAGGTCGTCATCTAATCTTGATTTAATATCAAAACCTTCTCCCTTAATGATTAGTTCACTTGCATGGTTATCCTTTGTTGATAAAGAAACCTTTTCCTTTTTGCAAAGAGAATCAACATCATCAATTGTTTTTATTTCATCATCAGTTATATTATCTGCATGTTTTTCATAAGCAATTGCTATTGTTGATATATCAATATAACGTTCTCCAAAAAAGGGATTATTAATTATTATTTGATATGGACTCCTAATATTGACTGGAAATGCCTTATCATCATAATTTTCAGTAAGGTCGGGATTTCTTAGAATTTCCATCAGCCTTACTGGTTTTTTTGTTTTTAAGTAAACCCTACCGCTTGTGAGATAATAATTTTCGTCCTTTAGTATAAATGCTGCATTTAAACTAGATTCTCTTTCCTGTAAATTATTATCAACTTTGTAATCTAAATCCATTGTTTAAATTCAACTCGTTATAAGATAGTTATTTTTCTTCTGGTTTCATCATTGGAAAGAAAACAACATCGCGGACACTTTCCTGGTCTGTTAATATAGAAAAAAACCTGTCAATTCCCATTCCAAAGCCGCCAGTAGGGGGCATTCCGATTTCTAAAGATTCGATAAAATCCTCGTCTATCATCTGCGCTTCATCATCACCCTCTTCTCTTAATTTCATCTGCTCTTCAAAACGTTCTCTTTGGTCAATCGGATCATTAAGCTCTGAGAAGGCATTCACAATCTCTGCCCCTGCAACCAAAAGAAAAAACCTTTGTGTCAGTTTTGGATTCTCCTTGTGTTTTTTTGCTAAAGGCGATATATCAATAGGCTGGTTTATCAAAAAGCAAGGCTGGAATAGATCTGGCCTTACATACTGCTTGTAAAGCTGGTCCATTATTCTTCCGCGGCCAAAGCCTTCATCAACATCCAATTTTAAATTTTTGTCTTTTATTGCCTTGATTAATTTCTCCTTTGTGTCTTCTTTATTTAAGTCAATTCCTGTTTTTTCTTTTACAATTTCAGTGTAATCTATTCTTGGCCACTTTCCATCAAAATCCAAGGTTTTTCCCTGATATTCTATCTTAAGTGTTCCAAATGTTTCTTTTAATACTTCTTTGATTAATCTTTCAGTTAAATCCATTAAATCCTTATAATCAATATAAGCGCAATAAAACTCAAGAAGGGTGAACTCCTGCAAATGCTGTGTTGATATTCCCTCATTTCTGAAAACCTTTCCAAGCTCATAAACCTTTTCATACCCTCCAACAACAAGTCTTTTAAGATGAAGCTCTAGTGATATTCTTAAGTAGAAATCAATATCAAGTGTATTATGGTGTGTTATAAATGGGCGGGCATCTGCTCCTCCGGGAACTGCTTCCAAAACAGGAGTCTCAACTTCCATAAAATCTTCTTTGTCCATAAATTTTCTTATGTTTTTTATGAACTCTGTTCTTTTTTTAAATAATTCAAAAACTTCTCTGTTTGATATTAAATCAATGTATCTTTTTCTGTATCTTATTTCCTGGTCTTTCAGGCCGTGCCATTTCTCCGGAAGCTGAGCAAGGCTTTTTGTTAAAATTTCAAATGAATCAACATGAACAGTCACTTCTCCTGTTTTTGTCTTGAAAACAGT
>JAGYOA010000037.1 GCA_018399355.1 Candidatus Woesearchaeota archaeon
AATAATTTAAAATAAATATTTATGAAAACCAAAATAAACAACAATCTTCTTTATCTTTATTCTGAGAATTGCAGGGCATCTTTTTCATTCATAGCAAAAAAATTGCGTAAAAGCCCCCAGATTGTTAAATACTCTATAAACCAGCTTGAGAAAGAGGGCATAATTCCCTTTTACTACACTGTGGTTGACTACTCTTTGTTTAACATGCTTCTTTTCAGGGTTTATTTTAGAGGGGGTTACTCAAGGGGATTAGAGCTGAACTCGCTAATAAAAAAGCTTATTGAAAACCCTTCTGTTGTTTCTGTTTATGAAACAGGCGGACAGTATGACCTTATTGTTGAATTTATGGCTGAAAACCCTTCAAGATTCAACAAAGAGCTTAAGCTTATTATCAGCGAAAACCCGGAACTCAATAACCATGACATAATAATAAATGTTGTTTCACATATATACCCGAGGTATTACCTTTTAGGAAAAAACAAAATGAATTACTCTAATCCTCTAAAAGAGATAATAATTGGGGGAGACAGGGAGTTATCAAAAATCTCAAAAAACCAGAAAAATGTGTTGATTGCCCTTGTAAAAAATCCAAGAGAAAGGATTACATCAATTGCCTTAAAGCTAAAGATAAACGCAAAAACCGCGCTGTCTGTAATGAAATCCCTGGAGGAAAAAAAGATAATAAGGGGGTATAAAAGCAGTATCAAGACAGGAAAGCTCAATATAATACACAACAGAATAACCTTAAAGCTTCATAACATTGACCCTTTAAAAGAAAAACAATTGATGGATTTCTGCATAAACACTCCTGAAATAACAAGGCTAAACAAGACAATAGGACAGTGGGACATTGAGATAGACGCTGAAACTATATCTCAGATTGATTTCAGAGATATATACCTTAAGATAAGGGATGAATTCAAGGATATTATAATGCTTTTTAACAGCTACCGCATATACAATAAAATCAAGCACAAGTATATAAATGAAGAAAAAATATAATTATTTCTTTTTTGTAACATGATATTTGTTCAGAACCCTTGCATAAGTCTCGAAATCACTTGAGTTTTTGAATTCTTCCTTAACATCCTGAGGAAGTTTCTTGAAGAGTTCATTGACTATGTTTAAAACCTCAACAACATCATTGTCAAGCTCTTTTGCTTCTTCTTTTTCAGGTTCTAGCTCTGGCTCTTCTTCATTTGTTTGATCTTTCTTGAAAAGGCATGAAACCTTTCTTATTACCCTTGTAAAAAACCCGTCTGAATGCACAACTGCAACTTCCTCACACTCTGGCTCAGGAAAAGTTTCTTGTTCTTTAACAGGGTTGCTTTCATATTCAATGTTTTCAATATCTTCTTCTGTTGTTTTTTTCTTATTATGTGAAAAAAGCCCTAAAAACTTTCCAAAAAAATTTTCAAGGAACCCTTTTTGTTCCTCTATCTCAGGATTTTTGAAGCTTTCATCAGTGACATCAATATACTCTTCACTTAAGGGCTCAATCTTAACTTTTTTTTCTTTTTTCTCTAAAAAAGGCTCTTTAATTCTCTTAAAAAAAGACATTGAGCCTGATTTTCTTTTTTTACTAACATAATCATCCATCATACTGTTAAATTCATCATTCGCCATTTTTTACCCCTTTTATCTAAAAATAAGATATATTAAGAATAAAATCACCAAAAATATATAAAATTATCTATAACTGCATCAACCAAAAGCTATATAAACAAGCAATATTTCAAAAAATTAGCTATAATCTAACTTTAAAATAGCAAAAAAGAGTGATTTAATGACTAGAATAAACAAGCTTGTAATAAGGGGATTTAAGTCCTTTGCCAAAAGAACTGAACTTGTTTTTGGTGAAAACTTTAATTGTATTCTTGGGCCGAACGGCTCAGGAAAATCAAATGTTATGGATGCCCTATGTTTTGTTCTTGGCAGAATGTCTTCTAAAAGCATGCGCGCAGAAAAATCAGCCAACCTCATATACAACGGAGGAAAAAAGGGAACTGCTGCAAAAGATGGAGAGGTAAGCATTTATTTTGACAACACAAGAAAAATATTTCCTTCTGATGATAAAGAAATAAAAATCACAAGAATTGTCAAGCAGAACGGACAAAGCATCTACAAGATAAACGACAAAAAAAGAACAAGGCAGCAAATTCTGGATATGATGTCAGTTGCAGCAATAGACCCAGAGGGATATAATATAATTCTTCAGGGAGATATAAATAAATTTGTTGAGATGTCTGCAAATGAGAGAAGATTAATAGTTGAGGAGATTGCAGGCATATCCATTTATGAGGAAAAGAAAAAGAAAGCCCTTAACGAACTTGAGAAAGTTGAAAATAAGCTTAATGAGGCAGATATAATATTAACAGAAAGGCAGACATATCTAAAAGAGCTGAAGTCTGAAAGAGACCAGGCCTTAAAATACAAAAATATGAGCGATAACATAAAGCAGAACAAGGCAACCTATCTTGATATCCAAATAAAGAAAAAACAAAATGAGAAAGAAAAGCTTGAATCAGAAATTGATTCATGCAAAAAAAAGATAGAAAAAACACAGAGTGAAGTAAAGGATATGAAGGAAAAAATCTCTGAAAAGAGAAAAGAAACCGACAAGATAACCAAGCACATAGAAGAGGAAGGGGAAAAAGAACAGCTTGAGATGCAGAAAAGTATTGAAAAGCTCAGAGTGGATATTGAAACAAATAAGACAAGGATAGCAACATGTGAAAATGAGCTTGTGAAAATTGAATCAAGAAAAAACCAGCTTCAAAAAGACCTTAGCGAGATAAATGACAAAATTGATTTCCTGCATTCTGAAGTTTCAAGGCTTGAAAAAACAAAGGATGCAAAAAACAAGGATATAAAACAAATAGAAAATTCAATAGCAAGCTTCAAGAAAAAGCACAAGGTTGATAATCTTGAGGAAATAGAGAAAGAAATATCAAAAATAGAAAAAGAGGAAGAAGAAAGTCAAAAAGAAATACAGGTTCTGCGTGAAAAGCAGCAGCAGCTTTTAAGAGAAAAAGACAAAATAGAATACCAGATTCAGGGCATAGAAGATGCTGTTAAAAAAGTTCTTGATGTTGAAAAAGAAAACAAAGAAGCAATAAAAAACCTGAATGACAAAAAAAGCAGTTTCAAGAAAAAAACTTTAGATTTAAATAAGCTTCTTAATGAGGATTCTTCTCTTGCCGCCCAGATTTCAAAGGTAAGAGACAATCTGTTTTCAGCTAAGGGAGAGCTTGAAAAGCTAAATGTAAAGAATATTGGAGCAAAGGAAAGGGCAGCCGGAAGTATAGCAGTTAAAAATATAATTGAGCAGAAAAACAAGATAAGGGGCATTTACGGCACTGTTGCAAGCCTCGGCCATGTGTCTTCAAAATACTCGAATGCATTAGAGGTTGCAGCCGGTTCAAGAATACAGAGCATAGTTGTGGAAGATGACAAGGTTGCTGAAACATGCATAAAATTTCTGAAAGACAAAAAACTAGGCATTGCAAACTTCCTTCCTTTAAATAAAATAAAGGGAAATGAATTTAATGATCAAGCAAAGAAAATCCTTTCCTCAAACGGTGTGCATAACTTCGCAATCGATCTTGTTTCTTTTGACAAAAAATTCAAAAAAGCATTTTCTTATGTCTTTGGAGACACCCTTGTTGTTGACAATATAAGCGTTGCAAGACGCATAGGAATAGGAAATTACAGGATGGTAACCCTTGATGGAGACTTAATGGAAAAAAGTGGTTCCATGAGGGGAGGATACAGAAAAAAGACAGGAATCAGTTTTAAAGAAGAGGATTTCGCAAAGGATATTCAGGAATATGAAAACAAAGTTAATGAGCTTGAAGAATCTTTTAATGTCTTAACAAAAAGAAGGTCAGAGATTGAGGAATCAATAACCACTCTCAGGAATGAAAAAGCATCCCTTGAAGGAGAGATAATAAAGCTTGAAAAAGGCCTGCATCTTGAAAAAGGAGATACAGATGCAACAAAAAAGCGTAAGTCAGAGCTTGCTGAAAAACTCAAGGAAATTGAATCTGAAATATCTAAAACAGAAAAAGGCATAGAGCAAAGCAACAGAAACATTACTTCAGTAAAAACAAAAAAACAAGAGCTGAGGGCAAAAATCAGCGGTCTAAGAAACCCTACACTGCTTGCAGAACTTAACACATTTGAAGACAAAAAACAAGAGCTGAAAAATGAGATAATGGAAATTGATTCCAAGATAAGTAGCATGAACACTCAGATAAATGACATCCTTGTGAGAGACAAGGAAAATATAACAAGAATCTTAAAAGAGCAGGAAAAAGAAAAAAACCAGTTTTCATCAGAGCTTGAGCAGATAAAAGAGAAAATAAAAAAACAGGGCAAAGATCTTTCAGTAAAAGAAAAAGAACAGAAGGAATTCAGAACCAAGTTCAGGGGATTGTTTAATAAAAGGGATGAGCTCAACAAAGAAATAATAAAACTAGAGAGTGATATAAACAACAAAGAAGACCAAAACAGGGGAACAGAAACAAGGATGAACAACATAACAATGAAAAATGTGGAAATCAAGGCAGAGTTATCAGGGATGGAAAAGGATTTCGAGCAGTATGAGGATGTTGAACTTGTAAAAGAAAGAAGTGAGGAATCCTTGAAAAGGGAAATAAATAAATTTGAATCAATGATAAATGATTTAGGAGCTGTCAACATGAGAGCTCTTGAGGTTTATGATAACATCCAGAAAGAGTATGAAAAGCTCCTTGAGAAAAAAGAAAAGCTTTCAAGCGAGAAAAATGATGTTCTTTTAATGATAGATGAAGTTGAGGGAAAGAAAAAAGAGCTATTTATGGTTACATTTAATTCTGTGAATGATAACTTTAAAAATATATTTTCCAAGCTAAGCTCAAAAGGAAATGCATTTCTTTCTCTTGAAAATGAGAAAGAGCCTTTTGAAGGAGGAATAAGGATAAGAGTAAAGATAACAGGAAGAAGGTTTATGGATATACAATCCCTCTCAGGAGGAGAAAAAAGCATGACTGCTTTGGCATTTATATTCTCAATACAGGACTACAAGCCAGCATCTTTCTATATACTTGATGAGGTTGATGCAGCCCTTGACAAACAGAATTCAGAAAAGCTCGCAAAACTTATAAGGAAATATTCTGAAAAAGCCCAGTATATTGTCATATCGCATAATGACGGCCTGATAACAGAAGCAGACATACTTTATGGGGTATCTATGGAAAAGAATGGAGTAAGTAATGTTGTAAGCCTTAAGATATGAGTTCTTTTAAAACCTTGTTTATCTCTTCTGCTGTGTTACCCCAGTTATAAAATGTCAAAATTGTTTTTCTTGCATTTTCTCCAAGAGACAATGCCTTGCTCTTGTCTTTCAAAAGCATATCTATTTTTTTTGAAAGGCCATATGAATCCTTTTTCTTGAAGAATATTCCGTTCTGGTTGTTTTTTATATATTCTTTTATGCTTCCAACCTTAGTTGAAATAACAGGCAATGCGCAGGACATTGCCTCCATTGTGGAAAGTGAAGAAGTTTCAGTCAATGACGGCATAACATAAACATCCATTGCCTGAAGATAAGGCACTATATTTTCAGCGTATTCAACAACAATTATATCTTTCTTTGATTCCAAAATTATCCTAAGCTTGTGCACTCCCTTGCCAACTATAAGAAGCATAATGTCATCATAAGTTCTTCTCAGTCTTAGGAAAGCCCTGTAAAGAGTTATCAGGTTTTTTTCCAGGCCTATCCTTCCTGTAAACCCTATAACTGTTTTATTTGGGTTTATTCCTATTTTCTCTTTTACTTCCTTTTTGTCTTTAGGAGGAATAAATTTTGTCGTGTTTGTTCCAAGATAAACAATTTTCTTTTTGGTTTTTATATTGTGCCAGTTGAAAAGCTCAGCTACCTCTAAAGAAGGAACAAGTAATAAATCGAACTGGTTGTAAAGCATTATGGCAGTTATCTTTGTTATTGAATAAACCACGTGCCTGAATGGATTTTTGTATGAAAGGCTGCTTGAAAAAAGCTCCCATTCTATTGAATGAACATACCCCAACAATCTCTTTTTATATAGTCTTGCAAAGATTATCGCAGGAACTCCTATCGGACCTATTGTTTGTGTCCATACTATGTCTGCTTTTTTTACTTCCCTGTGTATTATTCCTAAACGGATTTTTGCAGGGCTGTAGTCCCCTAACTTCATTCCGGACAAAGGTATTCTTATGATATTTATGTTTTCAAAATCTTTTGTTTCTCCACTGAAATCAGGAGCTATAACAGTTATCTCATATTCATTGCAGAGCCTTGGTATTACCTCGCTGAGGAATCTTGCAATTCCATCCCACCTGGGAAGGAAATTTTCTGTTGCAATTAAAAGTCTTTTTTTCATCTTATCTTGTAAAACTTTTCTGCGCGTTTGCATTCATTTTTCATTCCATTTATAAGCGAACTGATATATGAAATTACATAAGGTATGAGCATGGCGTGAATCTGGCTTTTAAAGCAGTTAAGTGCTTTCATCTTTAAATTAAATGTTTCTGTAATATCTATGTAAACTTTGGGCATGTGCCTTTTTTTTATATCAACAACATTCCAAACATCAAATCCCAAAAGGTCTCCCTTGAAATCTATTTCATCAAGAATTTCCTTAACAGTATTGCATACCACTCTATGGTCTTCATGCACATCATCCATGACATGGGTAAATATCCTAAAAGGTTTTTTTTCCTTTATTATCTTTTTCAGTTTTTCTTTGATGTCTCTCTCTTGGATCCCTTTTTTAAAATTACCTTCTCCCAATCCAAAAAAAACAACTCCTGAGCCACCAATAACCTTATCTGCTTCCTGGGCTTCCTTGACCCTTATCTCAACACTTACCTTTTTCTTAAGCCATATATGGGATATCTCTCCGTATGAGAATACAACTGTAAAAATTTCCTTGCCTTCCTTGGCATACTTAATAAGCGATCCACCTGGACCAAGTATCTGGTCATCTGAATGGGCGCATACAACAAGAACTGTTTCTTTTTTCTTGGCCATAATAACAATTAGAGATAGTTTATTAATTAAGCTTTCGATTTAAAATGGGGCAGCGGGAATTTGAATCCCGGACACCATGATCTTCAGTCATGTGCTCTCCCAGGCTGAGCTACTGCCCCAAAAAAAGAATAAAAAATTAATTATTCTTCGATAGATTCTTCAGATGTTTCTGAATTATTGTCTCCTTCGTTCGCGTTTGCAACAACCTCAAGCTTTCCTGTTCTGCCTGATGTCAGCTGAGGTGTTCCCTGCCATTCATTAACATACCCATTTGTTATCTTGACTGTGTCGCCTACTTTCACTTTATCAATATCATCATTCCATAAAGTAAGCTCTATTTCTCCTGTCTCGTCTTTTATCTTTGCGTTTGCAACTCGTCCGGGTTTGCCAAACTTGCTGAATTCTCGCACTTCTCCTATCTCAACAACCTCTGCTACGAGGTCAACATTTCCTTGTTTTACTTGTAGATCTTTTATTGCCATATATATTCACCTTTATCTTGGGAAAAATAAAAGCTTTAAAAATCTTTTTATTTAATCTGAGAAAAAGATGTTTCTTTTAGTATTAAACTCTCGATTATGTCTCTGAGCTCTGATATCTTTACTCTTACCTGCTTTGTTGTGTCCCTATCTCTTATTGTAACTGTCTTATCTTTCAATGAATCAAAATCAACTGTTATGCAGAATGGAGTTCCAATCTCATCAGCCCTTGCATATCTTCTTCCTATTGAGCCTGAACGGTCGTATTTCACATTAAAGTATCTTTTTAAATTATTTTTTATCTCTTTTGCAAGATTTTCAATCTCTGGCTTGTTCATCAGAGGGAATATCCCTGCTTTTATGGGTGAAAGCTTAGGGTCAAGATTCAGGACTATGTTCCCCCTTTTCTTGTCATCATTATAAGAATCAAACATAAAAACAAGGAGTGCCCTCTCAACTCCAAGGCTTGGCTCTGCTGCAACATAAGGGACAATTTTTTTATTTGTTTCCTGGTCAAATATACTTAAATCCTTTTTTGAGTGATTTATATGCTGTTTTAAGTCAAAATCACTCCTGTCCGCCATTCCTTGCAGTTCTTTCCACCCAAAAGGAAAGTTATATTCTAAATCCCAACAATCTGATGAATAGTGGGCAAGCTCATCTTTCATGTGCTGCCTTATTCTGAAATTATCAGGATTAGCTCCAAGGCTTATAAACCATTTGTGCTCTAAAGCAAGCCAGTAAGCAAGCCATTCTGTATTTATTACCTTATTTTTCAATGCCTGCTCTATTTTCATCTTCTTTGGCTTTTGATTCTTTTTTTGCATATCTTCTGAAAGAATATTAATCTCATGTTTCAGAACATCTTTTATGAATGGGCATTTTTTTGAATCATCTGGGTTTACAAAATATTCTATCTCCATCTGCTCAAATTCTCTTGATCTAAAAAGAAAATCTCTTGGTGAGATTTCATTCCTGAATGCCTTTCCAATCTGCGCAATTCCAAAGGGCAATTTTAATCTTGAGCTTTCTGCAACCAGTTTAAAGTTTGCAAATATCAGTTGTGCTGTCTCAGGCCTTAAATAAGCTGCATTGCCTTCAACAGGTCCAACATTAGTCTTGAACATTAAGTTTATATCTCCCAAAACCTCATATTCTCCTCCGCATTCGCATTTTACCTTTCCTATCTCGCTTTTGTCTATCTTATTTGGTTTTTTGCATTTTTTGCACTTAACATAAACATCATTAAAATTAGCAACATGACCTGATGCTTCCCAGACTTTTGGGTTTGTTATTATGCTTCCATCTATTCCAACTATGTCTTCTCTTTGCTGGACGTGGAATTTCCACCATTCCTTTTTTATGTTGTTTTTTATTTCAACACATTCAGGGCCAAAATCAAAGAATCCTGATAAACCTCCGTAAATCTCTCCGGACTGGAATACAAGGCCCTTTTTCTTGCAAAATGTGGCCATATCCTCAATTGAAATCTTGTTGTCTGTCATTATAATCTTAATAATTAAACTCTCATATAAAATTGTTTCTATAAAATTATTTATAAAAAGTTGTCCCTTGCATACAACAACAAATAAAAAGAATTA
>JAGYOA010000038.1 GCA_018399355.1 Candidatus Woesearchaeota archaeon
TTTTTGGAGTAAATGTTGTTTTGTAAACATTTTCATCTATCTTGTAAAATGTAAATCCTTCTAAATATGGCTCATTTTCAGAGAAGACAAATATTTCTACGCTGTCATCTATCCTTGAGTCTTTTACTTTTACACTGAAATCTTCTTTTCTGGTTGGATCTCCTATTGCCCAGTTTACTGTTCTTGTTATAAGCCTTGAATTTTCCCTTGCCAAAAGCTCTCCTGCCCATATTTCAGGATCAGTTGTCAATGCAGCAACCCTTCCCAAACCAAATCGCCAAACCGTTGCTATTGGATTTGTATTGTATGTTGAAATCAGCATTCTTGCTGAGCCTTTTGGAACCACCTGGTTATAGCCGGTTATCCTTGCATTAAGCTCAAGGTTCTGAGTTATAAAATGATTTGAGTCAATCAAAATCAGTCCCATTTTGTCTGTTTCTTCATCTTCATGTTCTCTGTTAAAGATTATATTGATTTTTTCAGTTTCGGTTGGCTCAAAATATGCTCCTCCTCCTGCAATTGCAAAGTTTTGCATAAATTCCCTGTTTGTATCAAATCCAACCCCTATTGCATATGTTTTTATTCCCTGGGCTTTCATGATTCTTGCTCTTGAAATTGAATCTGCAGGATGTTGTGTTATTCCATCGGATATAACAATAACATTTTTGCTTCCTTTTGCAGACCTTAAAATCTGCTCTGCCCTTATAAGACCTGCGGAAATATAAGTTCCAGCCTGGGGCCCTGAAACTTTTATAGTTGATATAGTATAGTTTATCTCTGGTTTTCCTGATATTGGTGAAAGAGGAGATATTAAGTAAGAATAAAAGTCAAAAGCTATCACTGCAACCTTGTCATCTTCTTTTAACCCACCTATAATTTGGGTTGCAACTGCTTTTTGCACATCTAATTTTGAGTTTCCGCTAACTCCTTTAAACTCATAATCAACTGAACCTGAAACATCAAGAAGTATGACAACATTCATTCCAGTATCATCCTGTTTTTCTGCCAATCCAACCTTCACAGGAAGGATTGTCTCAAAAATAGAATCTTCATAACCGCCATAATCAAAAGAATTATCTCCTCCTATTACTACAAGTCCGTTCCCATCAACAACATAATTGCTTATTAAGTCATTTTTTTCAGTTATCCAGCTGTTTTCCATATTGTAAATTATAGCAGCAGAATATGGCTCAAGGTCATCAGGAATATAGCTCTTTTTTTCAACTTCATACATTGTATCAAGGATTTTTGTGATCTCAACATCTTTTTGTGAAACAAATAATATTTTGGGTTTTGGAAGAACATGTATTGTCTTATAATAAACATTATTTTCAGAAAAATAGTCATCTGCTGTTATTGAAGCCTCTATTTTATGGTAGCCTGTGTTGAGTCTTTCCTTGATTTCAAATGTCTTTTGCCCAGATGCACTTTCCTCAATTATTATCTGGTCATTTAACATTATTTTAATATCATAATCTATATTAATTGGACCTACATGATTTACATCAATATATATCTCAGCCTCATTACCGTATATAACCTCATCAGGAGCATCTATCACAACAGCAAGGTCTGAATTAATTGGATTTATATTAACCGAGCTTATTGTTGTATTAAGAGATGAAGCAAGCATCATCACACTTCCTAAAGACGATCCCTTGTTGTTATTTCCATCACTGATTAAAAGCAGATTATCATTTCCCTCCATATTATTGATTACAGCATCTCCTATTGGTGAATAATCTCCAGGGCATATGTTCTTCATCTGAGCAGGTATTTCCTTTTCAAGAGAAGATTTTATTTCACCAGCTATACCTGCATCAAACATACTAAATGATGTTGAGTTATCAGCAAGGATTGTTACTGAAGGGTTTCCTTCAATAAACCTTTCATCAAGTGTAAAAGGCGAAGCAATTGCAATGATAAGAAGAATGAATATTATTGATCTTGATATTGTAATTAAAATCCTTTGTGTTTTTTTATCTTTTTTGTATTTGTGTTCCTCTAGTTTATTTACAAAAACTATAAAGGTTTTTCTGATTATGATTATTAATACTATCAAAGCTAAAGGAATTAATGCAAGAGCCAAAGGATATTTAAAATAAAAAATTATAAATCACCTCTTGATTTTATATATAATATTTCAAAAAGCATTAATAAAAGAGCTGCTGTTATAAAGTAAATATTGAGATTTAAAACAGCCTCCTCATGAGATGTTCCGGGAACAAATTCACTGTTTTCAAAAGATATTGTCTGTCTTCCAACATCTGATTCAATTTCATTGATTAAATTAACTGCAATTTTTTTGTTTTCAGTTTCATAAATTCCTGTTTTTTTTATTTCAGGTTTTTGTTCTATATTAAAGTTGTAATCTCTGATGTCTCCTATGCCTGCAAGATGATTCAGAACATCATTCCAGAATATAGGATATGATGTCTGTGTTTTAAAGTCACTTTCCTTATCTAAAATTCCATAGTATAATATGTTTCCTTCCCCTCTATTAGTTATTGCAAATAAAGGGCTTGAATCATCTGCTTCTATTAATGATATTGAATTTTCTTTTATAGTCGATTTAAAATATCTTCTTGCTGTTGTAAAGCATCTTTCATTATCAAACTGGCTTGTGAAATCATTTAATAAAATTGCGCAAGCTTTCGTATTATTGCCTTTTTCATTAATTTCAACAGGAAGAAGCCATGAAATGCCCATTTCATCAATGCCTTCCTGTGCAGTTATTATCAAATTTTTTCCATTTCCCACTTCTCTGGCTATCTCTTCAAATGTTCCCGGAAGGATTAATTTTATATCTATTTCTCCTACTATTATAACATCATTTAATTCAACACCTCTAACTATAGGAGGTTCTTCTACTTGAAGATTAACTTCCTTGAATGACTCAAGGGCTTTCATAAGATAGCTTTCTTTAGAGTTGGTTATAAGAAGAACATTTATTTGTTTTTTTTCAGGAGCACTTATGTAAACAGTATTGTCCAAGATAAAATCATCATCTGAGTTAATACTAATCTGGCTTATGCCTGTTAGAGTTTCAAAATCAAATTTTTCTGTTGATTTTGCGCTTATTTTTTTTGACTTTCTTTCAATTGCAATATCATCCTTGATAACTGCTGCTGTAATTTCAACTTCTTTATCATTGAAGTTTTTTACATCAGCAATAACTCTGTATTTGCTGATATCAAGATTAACTATGCCAACATTTTCTGCACTTGTCCATGTGCTTACAAATTCAACCTCAATTCCTTTTGATGATATTATTCTTTTTGACTTGAGGATTTCGTTTGCATCATCAACTAAAAAATCGCTTATAACAACAATTCTTCCCTTTCTTCCTTCAAGTATAGATTCTGCCTCATAAAGCGCGCCCTCTATGTTTGTAGGGGTGTCCTTTGGCCTTATTGCATCTATTATTGTTGTGGCCTGATTTTTTGTTCCGTCTTCCAAGAATGTTTCAGGAATATCTGATGCAGAGATTATGCTGATTCTGCCCTGAAAGTAATCTTTGGCAATCTCAACAGATTTTTCAAACCTTGTTTTTCCATTGATTAAAGCCTGGGAGCTTGCGCTTGTATCTATTATAATTACAGTATTTTCAGATGTTGCTTTTTCAGATGTTATTAAATAAGGTGATGCTATTGATAATGCGATAAGGCAGATAACCAGAATCTGGATAATAAATAAAAGGTTTCTAAGAATTTTCTTGAAAAATGAGTCTTCTGCGGCATGTTTTTGGCCCTTCATAAAGAACATAAGAGACGGAATTACCTTTTCAAGAGGCTTTGGTCTCCTAAGATAGATTATTATTAGGGGTATTAAGGCAAGGAAAGCAAAAAGCCCCAGTGTATTAGCTATTAGCATTAAGCACCTCTTTCATAAAATTACTTATTAGAACAAAATCACAATATAAATATTTTGCCTTTTATCTAAACAGAAATAAGGCTGTATTTTATTTTAATCCATCCGGAATTAATCTTTTTGTAGTTGTTAATCCTTTCAAAATCATCAATGCTCATACCCTCTGGCTTTGTGTAGTCAGATGTTGCCTGACCCATATTCTGCATCATTATTACTTTTCCAAGAAATTGATCAATATCTTTGTTTTCAACAATCGGCGCATCATACTCTCTTTTTTCCTTGTTTTTTTTAGTTGATTCCCAATTAGAATTCTGAAAATTTAATTGTTTTTTGCCTATATTTGATATTAAGTAATCATCGTAGTTAAATCTAATATTTTGCTCATAAAAAGATTTTTCATGGATGATCCTTTGCATAAGAGAAAAATAGTTAAGGTTTTGATGAGATTTTTTATCTTTTTTTTGTAAATTTTTATGTTTTAATCCAGATAATACTACTGAATCAATATTAGTTGATTTTTTTAATCTAGGCTTATTCTTTATTTTTTTCATACTATTTATTACTTCAATAAGGCTATTTTCAATTAATCTATTATTAATTTCTGTTTGATTACTCTTATTGGATACCATATCCAACAGAAAACTATAAATAATATATAAATCTGTTGTTTGTTATGCCTGGAAACAAACCAAATTATTCAAGGATGGATGTTCTAAGAACATTATTATTAATTAACAAAAATACAAGCAGGGTAGAGCTCGTTGAAAAAATTAATCTTGGTGAAGGTACAGTAAGAAGCATTCTTGATTTAATGAAAGATAAAGAATTAATCATATCAACAAACAAAGGACATTCTTTAACTCGGAAAGGATTAAATTTTATTAAAGAGATAAATTCAATTATTGAAATAAAAGACATAGAATTCAATGAGATTTATCCTGGAATGAATAAGTCTGTTATATTGATTAAAACGAGAGAGAGAAAAAGAATAAGTTTTGAGCACCGTGATATTGCGGTAAGACATGGGGCAAATGGTGCAATTATATCTCAATTTAAAGAGAAACTTATTATTCCCTGTCCTAATATTGATTTCAAAAAAACTTATCCAAATGATTATGATAATATAATCTCGTCAATAGAGCTTAAGAGGGAGAATATTTTGGTTATATGCTTCGCGAATAAAAAGGAAAATGCAGAAAAAGGAGCCTTTGCTGTTTCATTAGAAATTTCAAAAAAACTGGATAATATAATCAGTAAGATTTGCTGAAATAAATCTTGTATTCTGCGGGCCTGCCGCACTTTATACACTTGCCTTTTTGTTTTTTTTCATCGAAAGTTATGCATCTTGAGGTTGCTCCGTCTGCTCCAGATTTAATTAATTCCTCACATTCTTTATCTCCGCAGAAAAATGCCTTTACTATTTTCTTTTTCTTTATCTGATTAACAAAATCATCCCATTTTTCAACTTCAACAATATTTTCATCAATAAGCTTTTTTGCCTTTTCAAAAAGGTTTTTCTGTATTTTATCAAGAGTTTCCTTTAGCTTTTTGTTTATCTCATTAAAACCAACTGCTTCTTTCTCTCCTGTATCTCTTCTTACCATGATCACTTGGTTTTTTTCCATGTCCTTAGGTCCTATTTCTATCCTGACTGGAACACCCTTTAGCTCCCATTCATTGAATTTCCATCCAGGATTATATTCATCCCTGTCATCAATTTTTATGTTGTAGTTTTTTAAGGATTTTTTAATTTCATGTGCTTTCTCAACTATATTGCCCTTTGATTTTCCGATTATTATTGGGATTATAACAGCATGAACAGGAGCAACTCTTGGTGGAATTACCAATCCTTTGTCATCTCCATGGAGCATTATAACTGCACCAATCATTCTTGTGCTTATTCCCCATGATGTCTGCCATGGACTATGATATTTTTCATCCTTACCGAGGAATTTTATGTCAAATGCCTTTGCAAAATTCTGCCCGAGCATATGTGATGTTCCCATCTGCAGTGCTTTTCCATCCGGCATAAAAGCTTCCAAGGTTGTTGTATAAACAGCCCCTGCAAACTTTTCCTTTTCTGTTTTCTTGCCTGTTAAAACAGGAACGGCAAGGTAGTTTTCCATTAAGTCTTTGTACATATAAAGAATATCCATAACTTCCCTGTCTGCTTCTTCTTTTGTAGCATGCACCGTATGTCCTTCCTGCCAAAGAAACTCTCTGGTTCTCAAGAAGGGTTTTGGATACTTAAATTCCCATCTTACGATATTGCACCACTGGTTTATCAATAAAGGCAAATCCCTCCATGACCTTATCCATTTTGAATATGACTCATTTATTATTGTTTCAGATGTTGGCCTTATTGCAAGCCTTTCAGACATTTTTGTGTTTCCGCCGTGTGTAACCCAGGCAACTTCTGGAGCAAATCCCTCAACATGCTCTTTCTCTTTTGTTAACAGGTGTTCAGGTATAAGCAAAGGGAAATAGGCATTTTTATGGCCCGTGCTTTTAATCATATCGTCAAATATCTTTTGTATGTTCTCCCAGATTGCATATGCATTTGGCCTTAAAACCATGCACCCTGAGACAGAAGTATAATCGGCTAATTCAGCCTTCTGTACAACCTGTGTGTACCACTCGCTTAAGTTTTCGGATTTTTTTACTGTAATTCCAATATTTTCCTTTTTCTTTGCCATACCAACAATAATTTATGTTTTTATTTAAATATTTTGTTTATTGGAGACTGAGCCGCTGAGACTTTCAGAAGTGATTGCTCTTTTTTACGAACGAAGTGAAATTCTCAATATTAATTTTACTATAGAAGAAGGTTAAAAAGTAAAATAAATAATGCAGTTATGATATAAACTATTCTTAAAGCAATTATTGTTCTATTGTAGTAGATATTATCCTTATACGGATTATAAAAAAGATGGGAAACTAAAAAAATACCAATTTCTACCCGAGATAAGAATCCTCTTTCTGGCTTTATTATTTTATTTATCAATAATCCTGCTCGAATGTTAAGAAAAAGTATAAAAAAGATTAGTATTAAAGACAAAGAGCCCATTAAATTAGCTAAAAAAAACCTATACATGTCCAATTTTGATTTAGAATTATATAAAAATGTTTGCGTTTTCGAATCATATTTCTCACATTATCCTATAACCTTTTCCTCTGCCTGAGATTCAAGGGTTATCTCATTAACATCAATCTTATCTGCTTTTATTTTTTCCTTCAGTTTAAGATATATCAAGTATGTCATGATAAGGCCGAGAATCATCATAATTGGATAAGACCACCACAAACCAATTGCTCCAAGACCAAGAACAAATGCAAGAATATAGGCTCCCGATAGCCTAAAAACAAAATTATGCACTATGCTTATAACCATTGCAACATCTGTCCTCTTTACGCCTCTGAAAAAACCTATGAGTAAATGCCTTCCAAATCCAAATGCGATAAAAGGGGAAATTATTCTTAAAAAGGATGTTCCTAGATCTATTACATCTACATCTGTTGTAAATGCAGATAATATATACCTTGAAAAAATAAAGGTTATGATGCTTATAAACAAGATTATGGGCAATCCAACTATAGTAGAATCTTTCAATGAGGAGAATATTCTTTTTAACTTTCCTGCGCCAAAGTTCTGCGCAACAACTGTTGATACTGCTACAGATATCCCCAATGAGGGAATCATAAAAAAACTGAAAAGCCTTGTGACTATTCCAAATGCTGCAAGTACTATAGTTCCAAGCGAGCTTACCATTGAAGTTAGTATAAAAACACTTATTGATATCGAGCTCATCTCTAAAGATGTTGGTATTCCGAGCCTGAAAAGATCTTTTATTATATCCATTCTTGGTCTTATAAAACTAAAGTCTAACTTTATCCCGTAAGTGTTTTTAATTAAGTGGTAGATAGCAACAAAGCTTGCAATTGCCCTTGATATAACTGTAGCTAATGCCGCTCCAAATATTCCCATTTCAGGAAAAGGCCCTATTCCAAATATCATTAATGGGTCAAGAATCACATTGATTAAAACAGACATAAAAACAAATTTCATAGGGGTTTTTGTATTGCCAATTGCTCTTAATGCTGCCTCAAAAATATAGTAGGGTATCATAAGCAAAAGGCCGACAAATATTGTCCTAAGATAGATAACTGCGCTTTGGTATACGTTTATATCAGAACTCAAAAAAGATACAATATAAGGTGTAAGGATAAAGCCCAAAACTGAAACAATTATTAACAAAAAGAACAAGACAACAAATGACTGCGTAACTATTATATCAACCTCTTTTTTGTCTTTTTCTTTTTTTGTTTTAAAGGCTTTTCCCACTGCATGGGCTATCAATATTGAACTTCCAACACCTATTCCCATTGAAATAGATATTATAAGAAAAACAATGGGAAAGCTTATGGTTACTGCTGCAATTGCATAACTTCCCAATTTTCCAACCCAGAAAGTGTCTGTTATGTTATAGGTTGACTGCAGCAAGTTTGAGATCATAACAGGAAGAGAAAGCATTAATATTACTTTTTTTAAATCGCCTTTTAGAATATTCCTTTCCTTTTTCATCAGATTTTGGGAAAGGAGATTGTTTAAAAAGCTTTTTAAAAAACCACAGCAAAATATAAAAACATTAAACATATTTAAAAAATAATATGACCCATATTAATAATTTAATCAAAAAGTATATTGCGACAAAATATATTTCTAAGATTAATAATACCATTAAAAACTTTAAAGGGAAAAGAAAAGATCACCATCAAGGG
>JAGYOA010000039.1 GCA_018399355.1 Candidatus Woesearchaeota archaeon
CTTATAGACGAAACAAATCGCCAAATTCTTTCAAAAAAATTAAAAAAAATTTAGAATTATTTCTTTCTCAGATAATATATCAAATACAAGGCTGCAACTCCCACCAAAATATACACTAAATTCATCAGCCAAGTCACTGAACCAAATATCGCTGAAACAAGGTTGAAGTTTAACAAACCAACCAGTCCCCAGTTAAGGCCTCCAACAATGACCAAAACCAAAGCTATCCAATCTAATACACTTTTTTCTGCCATTTAATCACCCCTTAAGTTTTTTATATATAATGCATATTTTAGTATTTAAACCTTTTGCAATTTCGGAAGAATTCCGAGGTTTTTTAAAAACATTTATAAATCACCAAAAATAATTCAAATATTATCATCAACATATAGGTGAGCTAATGGTTAAAAATAAAAAAAAGCAAAACAAAAATTCTGAAGATAATTTCAAGGAGATTGAGTCAAAACTTCCAAAAGACGCGCAAAAAAAGCTCAAAAACATAAAATTAAAGCTTGACAAATTCAAGGATTCTGTTATAAAAAAATTTGAGGATTACATAATAGGGGTTGCTCTGCTGCCTCCAAAAAAGCCAGAGAAAGAGGGAGACCCGCCGTCTGAAGACATAAATGTTCTTGTTCTTGTTGATGATTCTGACAGCAAAAAAATGTCAAAAGAGGAATTAAAGGAAAAGCTCTCATCCATTATAGAGGACATGGCAAAAAAAACTGATGGAAATTTAAAGCCCCATACAATAATTATTTCAGAGCTCTGGCAGAGTTGCTATGACGGAAAATATGACATGCTTGAGATGATTGCAATGTCAGCCCCTGTCTATGATAAGGGAATGCTTTCTGCAATAAAAATAGCTGAAATTCATAAGTCAATGACAATAAAAAAGTTTGAAAAGTATATAGTTAGTTATGTATTGGCAGGCTCTTTAGTCCAGGGCAGGGCAACGCCTGAGTCAGATATTGACGTCTTTATAGTTGTTGATGACACTGATGTAAAGAAGATGACAAGGGCTGAACTTAAAGACAAATTAAGGGCAATAATAATACAGATGGGATTTGAAGCAGGTGAGATGACTGGAATAAAGAACAAGCTTAATGTGCAGGTCTATATATTAACTGACTTCTGGGACAATATAAAAGAAGCCAATCCAATAATATTCACTTTCCTGAGAGATGGTATCCCCCTGTATGATAGGGGAATCTTCATGCCATGGAAACAATTGCTGAAGATGGGAAAGATAAAGCCTTCAACAGAGGCAATAGACATGTACATGCACAGTGGAGAGCAGATGCTGAAGGCAGTGAATTTAAAGATAAGGGACCTTGCTATGGAAGATACATATTGGGCGATACTGACACCAAGCCAGGCTGCATTAATGCTTTATGGAGTTGCCCCTCCAACACCAAAGGAAACTCCTGATTTAATGAGGCAGATATTTGTAAAAAAAGAAAAGATGCTCGAAGATAAATATGTTAAAATTCTTGAGAAAAATATACAGATTAGAAAAGAATGTGAACATGGTTCAAAAAAGCAAGTCAGCGGAAAGGAGATTGACGAGCTTCTTGAGAATGCAGAACAATATCTTAAGAGGATAAAGAAGCTTTTCGGGCAAATAGAAAAAACAAAAGAAGAAGAATCAATAGTCCATATTTATGAGACAGCATCAACAATAGTAAGGGATGTGCTTAAAACACAAGGAGTTTTCAATGTAAAGGATACAGAGCTGGAAAAAAAGTTCAATGATGAAATAATATGTAAGGCGAATGTCCCTGCAAAATTCCTAAGGATATTCAAGGAGATAATAAAGGCAAAAAAAGATTATGACCAGAAAAAGCTTACAAAAACAGAAATTGAAAGCATAAAAAAGAAATCCCAGGAATTCATAAGGTTTATGATAGAACATATACAGAGGAAGAGGGGAATAGAAATAGAGAAAGCCAAGATAAAGGTTAAGTACGGAGAAAAGTATGGTGAAATCCTTTTGCTTGGAAACAAGGCGTATATAATACATGATATTGACAGCGAGGAAAAGACAGTTACAAAAGCAAGCATAAAAGATGACGGAAGCCTTGGTAAGATAACAGAAAGTTCTTTTGAAGAGCTTGAGAAAGATTTAGCAAATATGGAAAACTTCTCAAGGGTTTTCATAAAACAGCCAATATTTGAGGATATGAGAAAGCTATTCGGAAAAGATGTTGAGATACTTGTGAACTACTAATAGCTTTTCTGTTATATATTTTTGTTTTACTATATTTTTATTAATCAGAACTCTATTTTAAATTTTTAAGGGGTTTATATGTCAGCTAAATACAAAACTGGTTATAGGATATGCGATGCAATGACAAAAAAGCCGATAACGGTTTCTCCAGATGTTTCTGTTTATGAATGCGCATTAAAAATGAGGCAGCACGGAATAGGCGGCCTTATTGTAACACAAGAAAACAGGCTTCTTGGTATACTTTCTGACAAAGACATTGTGAGAAGGGTTATTGCAAGCAAGCAAGATCCGAAAAAGCTTAAGGCAAAAGATGTGATGGTAAATAATGTTATAACCATAACTCCTGAAAAAGATATCTATGATGCCCTTGTAAAAATGAAAGACAGGGACATAAGGCACCTTCCTGTGATGGATAAAAAAGAAATGATTGGATTATTAACATTAAAAGACATACTGAAAATACAGCCAGAGCTTTTCGAACTTATGGTCGAAAAATATGAGCTAAGGGAAGAGTCAAGAAAGCCTGTTTTTGGAGGGGCAATATCAGAGGGAATATGCGAAGCATGCGGCTTTCCGTCAACTTATTTAGCTGAAGTAGAAGGCTCGTTTCTATGCAGGAAGTGCGCAACCAAACGCCGCGTTTAGAAACCTTTAAATATGTTTTATTTTTCTTTCTTACCTATCCTGCGGGGGTAGCAAAGCCTGGAAAATGCGCAGGACTTAAGGCGCTTGCTTTTCAGTAAGATATCCTGTCTCTTAGTGAGTCCGTGGGTTCAAATCCCATCCCCCGCATATAAATAATCATGGTGATAATAATGAAAATAAATAGAGCAATACAAATTTTTTTAGTGGTTTTTTTAGTTGGAAACATGATGGTTTCTGCAGCTGTAGACTCAAACTATGAATGTGAGGATGAGAACTGCATGGAAGGAACTAAAATAAGCTTCAATGTAACTGTACTCAACAACATAAACAAAACAATTATTGTAAAAGATGTTTATATAAAGGAAAGAGATTACGGAACTATTCTTGCTTATGATACAAGCGATGACATTGTCTTAAATCTAAATGAGGCTTATGACTTTAGATTTGAAAGCACAGTAAAGGCCCCAACGCAAGGTTACACTTTTTATTATGTTCCATGCTTCACTGTTTCACACATGGAAAATCCTGATGAAGAAACAGAGATTTGCGGAAAGATAGTAAAAAGCTTTACAGTTATACCTCTTGACAAGATTGAGTGCAGAACTGATGATGGATGTGCTGATGATGAATACTGCAATACATTCAGTTTATATAAATGTGTAAAGCTGGACTGTGAGGAAGGCCAAACAATAGTAAACCATAAGTGCGTTGATATTCTCCCACAGCAGATAACAGTTGTAAACTGGTGGAATGTTTTTATTGTTTTGCTGGGAATAATTGTTGGAATAATGCTTTTGCTTTTGCTGTTTGGAAAAAAAGAAGAGAGTGATGATGATTTTGATATTGATTTGACTAATGAAGAAACAGATGAACACAAGAAGGATGCAGAAAAAATAAATAAAGAAGAAAAAGAGCAAGCAGCTCAAGAAAAGAAGGAAAAGCCAGAAGAAAGCAAGAAAACAGAAAAAAAGAACAAGGCAGAAAAAGAGTTTAAAGAAAACCAGAAGGATAATAATCCTGAAAAACCTGAACAGGATGAAAAAACAGAAGAAAATCCTGAAAGAAAAATGAAAAAGAAAAAGGCAAGAAAAAAATACAAAAAGGTAAATAAGGAAATAAAGCCGGTTATAGACAATGAATACAGCCTTGAAGATGAAAAAAACGAAGAAATAAAGAAGAAAAACTCTGGAGAGTCAGTCTATGAAGAAGAGACTAACCAAGGCGTTGTTGACTACGAAGGATACGATGACGAAGATGATGAGGAAAACAGGAATCCTTTCATTTAGAAATTTAGGTTAGCTTTATTTTTATTTTGCCCCGGTGGCTTAGTGGTATAGCGCCACCTTGGTAAGGTGGAGGTCGCGAGTTCGACTCTCGCTCGGGGCTTTATGGGGCTCCGGCCAGAGGCTAGGAGCCGCATCTGTTTTTACCAGATTTTTTAAAAAATCTGCGCTGATTTCAAATTTTGCTCGGGGCTTTTTTTCCATAAGATTTATATATTCTTTGTAATCTTAAGTTATTATCGGGCCCGTGGTCTAGTGGCTATGACATCACCTTGACGTGGTGAGGATCCCCGGTTCAAAACAAATGGTTACGCTCATTTGATACGCAAGGGCAGGCATTGAATTAAAAATTCAAGCCCACCGAGCTCGCTAACGCTCGCATAAAATACAAGTTTTAGCTTAAAATCAAAGATGTAGCATTTGGTGAAAGTCCGGGCGGGCCCATACAGCTTCTTGCTAAGTTGGCATGCAAGTCTAGCATAAAACTGGACGTGCTCACTGAAGCTTGCAAGCTAAAAATAAGAGGTGTGAAAAATCAGAAAGATTAAAGACGACTTATCAAAATATTTTATTCTTTTAATCTTTATTGTATTTATCCTACTTACATTTATCATCTTAATGCCTTATATAACTACTATTCTTACCAGCGCTATAATCGCCTACCTTTTCTTTCCATTGTATAAATGGATTCTAAAAAAAACAAAAAGAAAAAACCTTTCTGCAACTATTGTCATGGTTTTGATTGTTATTCTTTTGCTTATTCCCTCTATTTTCATTATAAATTTATTTACAAGAGAGATAAGCTCTGTTTATTTTGGAGTTAGGAGCAGGATACAGCAGGGCAATATAATTGGAGAGGATTACCAGGATGACCCATTAACTGAAAAGGCAAATTATTTTTTGGTTGATTTGATGAAAAGGCCTGAATTCCTAAATTATATAGACAGGGCAATAAATTCAATAATAGGTACTCTATCAACATTTATTGTTACAATACCAAAAAGAATAGTGAGCTTCTTTGTAATGATGTTTCTTTTATTCTTCTTTATAAGAGATGGTGAGTTGATTATACAGAAGTGTGAAAAGTTTGTTCCAATAACAATAAAACACAAAAACCAGGTTGTGAAAAAATTTGGAGATGTGACTCATGGAGTGATATATGGATATTTTTTAACATCATTAGTTCAGGGAGTAGTTGGATTAGTTGGACTTTATACATTTGGAATAAGCTCTCCTTTGATATGGGGTATAGTGATGATGATAGCTGCCATGATACCCTTTGTAGGAGCTCCGGTTGTATGGATTCCTTTGGGTGTTGTAAAGCTTATACAGGGAATAACAGCAGGAAGCACATTAGGAATACTTCAGGGAGCAGGGCTTTTGCTTTACGGATTTTTGGTAATTTCAACAATTGATGACATAGTAAGGCCAAAGATAATCGGCCACAGGGCAAAAATCCATCCTGTTGTAATACTTCTTGGAATAGTGGGAGGGGTTTCAACTTTTGGCTTTATAGGCTTGTTTGTTGGACCTTTAGTTCTTTCACTTTTATTAACGTTTATAGAGATATACAAAAATGAAACTCAAAGTTAAGGACATGGACATAGCAACAGGCCTGCCCCTTGTTGCAATAGTAAACAAAAAAGATGCAAATAAGCTTGACCTCTATTATGAAGACAGGATTCTTATAAAAAAAGGCAAGCAGTGCGTTGTTGCCATAACTAATATCTCAGAATCAAACAAGTTTGTTCCAGAGGGAAAGATAGGACTTTGTGAAGAGGTATTGAAAAAAATTAATTCAAAAACAGGCGACAGTGTGAATATATCAATTGTCTCTAGGCCTGCATCGCTTAGTTATATCAGAAAAAAGCTTAACAAAGGAAAACTAAGCTATAAAGAATTTTATGAAATAATACAGGATATAATAAACAACAGGCTAAGCCAGGTTGAGACAGCTTATTTTGTGGCTGCATGCTACACCCATGAGCTTGATTTAGAGGAAAGCGTTTCTTTGACCAAGGCAATGGTAAACACAGGAGAGATATTAAAGCTGAAAAAATATCCTGTGATGGACAAGCACTGCATTGGCGGTGTTGCTGGAAACAGGACAACAATGATAGTGCTGCCCATAGTTGCTGCAGCAGGGCTTGCAATGCCAAAAACATCCTCAAGAAGCATAACAAGTCCTGCAGGAACAGCAGACACAATGGAAGTTCTTGCCAATGTAAATCTTTCTGTGAATGAAATGAAGCATATTGTTGAAAAAATCAACGGCTGTCTTGTCTGGGGAGGTTCATTAAACCTTGCTCCTGCTGATGACAAGATAATAAGAGTTGAGCATCCTCTTTCATTGGATCCTGTTGGGCAACTGCTTGCGAGCGTCCTTGCAAAGAAAAAATCTGTTTCAGCAACCCATCTTCTTATTGACATACCTCTTGGAAAGGGAGCAAAAATTGAAACAAGAAAAAAAGCCATGAAGTACAAAAAACTTTTTGAAGAGATATGCAAAAAGCTGGGAATACAAGTTAAGGTAATAATAACAGACGGCTCTCAGCCAATTGGAAACGGAATTGGGCCATCGTTAGAGGCAAGGGATATTTTATGGGTTTTGAAAAATCATCCAAATCAACCTTATGATTTAAGAGAAAAGTCATTAAAAATGGCTGGAATCATGCTTGAGATGGGGAAAAAGGCAAAAAAAGGCCAGGGTTATAAAAAAGCTCTTGAGATTCTTGAATCAGGAAAGGCGTATGAAAAGATGAGCGAGATAATAAAAGCACAGGGCGGAAAAACAATAGGCCCTGAGAAGATAAAGGTTGGAAGATTAAGGCATGATTTTAAGGCAAAGAAAAATGGCACTATTTTGCATATTGATAACAAGTCCATATCAAAAATAGCCAGAGCTTCAGGAGCTCCTCAAAGCATTGCATCAGGAGTTTACATTCACAAGCATGCTGGCCAAAAAGTGAAAAAACATGAAAAGATAATCACAATATATTCTGAAAACAAAAGTAAATTGAATTATGCTGTTGAGATTCTTGATAAAATCAATGGAATTAAGGTTGTTTCCTGAAAAGCTCTGGATTTTCAAGGTGGATTAAGGCCATGATAATTGCCTGCTCTGTGTAGTCTTTTCTTGTGATTCTTCCTTTTGTAAGATAACCTACAACTCCTTCAGAATATCCTATTCTTTTGTTTTCTGTAAGTTTTGTTCTGTGCATTGCCTCATCTATTTCAATATTTTCTGACAAGACAAGCTCTGTGACCTTTAAAGGATATTCAAAGCTTGATGACAAACCAAGGTGAAAATCTTTTCCGTCATAGATTGCGCATGCAGTAACATCCATATACCCTGATTTTGTATAAGGCACTTCCATTAAGCCGCTCTCTATGCCGAAGCTGTAATCGCAGTTTTCAAATGAGTTTTCAGCTCTTTTCATAGCTCCATTTATTGTTTCTTTCAATGACTTAGGCTGGTTGTCAACTCCTGAGTCTGCATCAAATGAAACAAGTTCTGCATCACAGAAAAGCTTATATTTCATTACAGCGTCTTTCACAGCATCAAGCTTTATCTTGTTTTTTGAGCCAATGTTAATTTTCATAAAAAAATAAGAATAAATCACTTTTATAAATTTAATGATTTAACAAAACAGAAGTGCTGTATACTAATTTGTAACCACTTACTTGTGACAAAAAACAAAACATTTATATAGTAGTAATGCTACTAATATTGTAGTATAAACTATAATATTAAAAGAAGATGAGGAGGGATAAACATGGTAAATCTTGAAGATTTAATGGGAAAATTTGGAGAGATAGATAAAATTAACAAAGACCTTTATTTCAGGGCACATGGATCAGTATCACATTACATAGAAGATAATGGAAACAGTTGGAGCAATCTTAATGAGCAGCAGCAAAGAGAAGCAGCAGAAAAATACAAAAATGGATTTAATAAAGGAATTATAGATATATCCCAAGTAACAGCAGGAAATGAAATTGGAGAGGCATTGATTTCAAACTTTGGCAATTTTAGTGAAGAGCATGTTAAAGCAATTCAGAAAGATCCTGTTAGTGGTATTTCACAGGCTTATCAGCATGGAACAAGAAGTATAAATTCAAAACTGTCTGATTTGGTAAGAAACGGGTTTCAATACACAGATATACCTGCATTGGTGCAGGAAGTTAGTAGTTACGCGAATGTTCCTCTTGACGCAAACAAGGTTGAAACAAAGGATGTTATGATTGGATTGTTAAGCTCATGCTACGGGCTTAAAAAAGGAAATGAACAGATGAGAGATGAATTTAAACCTTACATGCCTGATCCACAACCACAGGAATAATTTTTTATTTTTTTATTTTTTTTCATCCTAAACATCGAAATACTTTCTTTTTTCTTTATGATATTGATTGTATCCTAAAAACATATTCATTTTTAATAGCATAAAAATGAC
>JAGYOA010000004.1 GCA_018399355.1 Candidatus Woesearchaeota archaeon
AAGAGAAGTATATTATGTTTAATATTAATTCTACTTGTTTTGCCTTTCTGTAATGCAGATGAGTCATGGATATATCAAAGCGAGAAGATGGTTATTGATTTAGGAATATCTTCAACAATAAATATTATTCCTGAAAGCCCAAACTATTATGTTGATTATATAAAAGCAAAAATTTCTTTTTTTCCAGATGATGGATTTCAGCAAAAATTGTTAAGTTTTCAATCAAACCCTGACTCAATGAAAAAAGAGGAGGTTATTGAGTTTAACTGGAAAGAGCCTTACAATGAAAAACTTAAATTTTCTTTGGATTACAGTGTGCAAACAGAAAACAAAATAATGGAAATAAGAAAAAAGGTTGACTTCCCAATCGTCTCTTTAGATGGTAGATATTTTGGTTATACAGAGCCATCTGAAAATTTTGATATAAATAATGATATAGTTATGCTTGCATCTGAAATAGTGCAGGGTGAAGATGATTTGTATGTTGCAACGCATAAAATTGCCTCATGGGTAAGTGAAAATGTTGAATATGACTTGAAATATGGAAATACAACAGAAAAAGCATCGTGGGTTTTAAAAAATAAGAAAGGAACCTGTGATGAGATATCTGCCTTGTTTATATCATTGTGTAGGGCTGTTAAGATTCCTACAAGATATGTTTCAGGAATAGCATACTCAAACATTCCTGAAATAGAGGGTTTTGGAAACCATGCATGGGCAGAAGTTTACTTTCCAGAATATGGATGGGTTCCTTTCGATGTTACATACAAGGAATTTGGGATGATAAACCCTACACATGTAAAGATGAAAAGTTCTTTTGACTCAAGAGAATTATCCACAAGCTATGAATGGAAGGGAAGGAACTTTAAAATACAAACAGAATCTCTTGATGTAAATGCAAATGTTGTGGATTATTCTGGGAAAAAGATGCCAATGGTGAATATTAAAACAAAATTTTTTGAGGATAACATAGGATTTGGCTCTTATAATATTATTGAGGCAAGTATTGAAAACTTAAGGAATTATTATATTCCTGTGAGGATATTCCTTTCTGCGCCTAATGAGATTTATGTTGAGCAGGAAAAAAGCAGAGGATTTATTGTTAAGCCTTATGAAACAAAAAAGATATATTGGGTTTTAGAACTCACAGATGACTTAAAAAGAAATTATGTTTACACTATTCCTTTAAGTGTTTATGACTCGATGAATTCTTCATCAACATCAACCTTTACCTCTAAGTCAAATAATTTAGTTATATCAAAAAAAGAGATTGAGGATGTTCTTGAAAGTATGATTGAACAAGATAAAAAGGTTTATTCAAAAAATATTGAGCTTAGATGCAGCGCAGATAAAGAAGAGTATTATAGTGATGAAGAAAAAAAGGTAACCTGTTATGTAAAGAATACTGGAAATGTTATCCTTGAAAAAGTGGATGTTTGCTGCGATAAAATATGCAAAACAATCAATATGGGAATTGCTCAGGAAAAAACAGTGATTTTTTCAGATAAAGTCTATGAAATTGGAAGGCAGCAATCAAAAATAAACGCAAAAAGCAGTGATGTATCAAAAACAGAATATTTAAGGTATGATGTCCTTGATTATCCAACTATTGAAATAATAAATATAACTTATCCAAAACAAGTTAAATACAGGCAAGAATATGAAATAAGTCTTTTTGTAAACAAAACATCTTATTCAAATCCTAAAGAAGTAAATATTGAGTTAAAACAAAATAGATTTTCAAATGAATGGTTGATTGGTGAGATGAAAGAAGGCCAAATAATCAACATAAATCTCAACTCAAAAACATTAAGGCAGGGAGAAAACAATTTTAATATAATCGCAAGCTTTAAAGACAACAAGGAAAATACATACAAAGAGGAAAGCAGCTTTTCAATAAATCTTGAAAAACTAACATTTATTGAAAAAGTAGAATCCTTTTTTTATTCCATTGAAATTTGGCTGGATAACTTAATTAATAAATAGTTTTAAGGCAAGCGCAACAAGCAAAAACCAAAAATAACTGAAGAATATTTTCTTGAAAACAAAAAAGATATTGTTTTTTATTAATTTAGATGCAAAAACAGAGCCAATTGGAAATCCGTAAAGAAAGATTAAGGAAGCCACTAAAAGGAAAGTGTTTGTGTTTTTTGAGCTAAAGAAAAAAACAAACCCAAGAAGAAAATATATGATTTCTTTTTTTATGTTTATCTCCATCAGTAGTATTAAGACAGCATAAGCAAAAAGTTTCATATAAACATTAACATTAAACATCTTAAGTAAGGCTATAAGGATAATCAAAAGTATTATCTTCTGCATCAAAACAAAGTATTTTTTTCCTGGCTTAAGCTCTTCTTTTGCTGAAAATGCCAAAATAACGCCAAAGAAAAGCCCAAGAAAGCAGACAATTAAGGTTAAAGAATAATTTAAGAGTTCCATTTAATTTGAAAAATATAGATAATATAAAAAGATATTGCTATTTCCACTCGCTGTGGCCAAACTGAATCAAAAGGTCTACTTTAAGATCTTTTAGTTGAGTAGGAATATCACAAGCTCCAAAACATGAACCGCCCCATATTAAAACCTGGGCCTTAGTTTTCTTCTCTATTTCATGCTGTATGTTTTTTGCTTCTGGCTTTAATCCGTCTGCAAGCTGTATGCAGACTAGTTTGGCCTTTTCTTTTTTTATCTTTTCAACGACCTTGTCAATCTCTAAATCATAATCCATAAAACAAAAAAACAGAATTCAGTATAAAAGCCTTTCTAATTATTTATTATTTAATATTTTGTCCATTAATTTATAAATCTTGTCTGCATCGTTTTTTGGTATAAGCTGGCAATTTTCATAAATCCTGTTTTTGATTTCTTCTGCTTTTTTAGAATTATTTTTTATTCCTTTTAAACAGTTTATATAATCTAGAATTTTGTCAATTGATTTAGAATGACTGTACTCAATAAAATAAGTGCTGACCATATCTTTAAGAAGAGGTAACTGATTTAAAAGAAATTTTGTTTTTTCAACATCTTTCCCCAATCCTTTGTAACAAGTTATAACATTGGAAAAGCTTTTCATAGATATTTCCATCCATTCATGGTCATTTTCTTTAACTGCCATATCAAAACAGAGTTTTCCAAAGAAATCAAATGTCACTGCTGCCCCTGATCTGTGATTTTTTATATAGTCATCTGAATAGAATACTTCTTCTCTTACTGAATCCTTGTCTATCTTTTTATAGATTGTTGATTTATTTAAGAGTTCTATTCTTTCCGCAAGAAAATCTCCTATAGTATAATCTTTTTCTAGATTAGATTTTAAAAGATTAACTGGAAAACGTTTTTGTAAAACTATTTTTTCCAGACGCGTGATGTATAATTTATGTTTTTCAGGAGTTATATTTATGTATTCCATATTCTAAAAGATATTTTCAATCGCGGATTTTATCTTGCTTTGGTCTAATTCCAAAAATTTTGAATTTGTATACACTTCTTTTGTTGTCTGCTGAACTTTTTTAGAATTAACATCTAACCCTTGTTTTTTATAATCTCTTATATGATTTATTCCGCACAAAACATACTCTGTCAGTATCCTATTCTGCATTTCTTTAGAATTAATGTCTTTGTTTTCTTCTGCATATTTATTGATAATATCAATCCAGTCTAATGGATGGTATAAAAAATAAGGAAGAGTAATCTCATTTTCATCTGTTTTTTTTATCAAGGAATCAATTTTTTTTTCATGGTTAAAGTAATCAAAAAGCATTTCCTGAAAGATAGGGATATTATCTGAAATCATTTTATATTCTTTTGACCGATTGTTTTTTATCTTTTCTTCACATTTGCTAGCATATAAAAAACATTTTTTGATTAAATCAGAATATCTCTTATCTTGAAATTTTCCTGATAAAGCAAGAGATTTTTGACCAGCATTTCTGTATCTTATTGATGCATATCCAGGCTTTTCTTTATTTTTGTTATTTGCCATATCTATATCCTTCATAATTTCCTGATTGTGTTTTTCTAAAGAAATATTTGGGTTATTCACAATCTCAATTGTTTCTGCAAGAAAATCTCCTATAGTATAATCCTCTTCCAGCTTAAATCTTAAAAGATTGGATGAATATCCTTTTTTTATTGCTATCTCTTCTAAATTTTTTATATCTGATTTCTGCTTCTCAGTATTTGTATTTTCATATTTCATTTTTCTTAAAAATATCATTCTTTGTTTTTTATGTTTGTTTTAACATAAACAGTATAAATCCCTTCACCTTTTTTAGTTACTGAAGCCATGAAAAGCAATGCATCCTTTTTGTTGTATTTTAATGCAGATGCAACTCCTTTGATTTTATTTTCAATTCCATAGTTTGCACATGAAGCAAAATCAGGAGTTTCATCGCTTTTGATTTCAAGTTTTAAGAATGCATAATCAAATCCATCAACAAAGCAAAGAGTCTGTCCATCTACTTTTTTTTCATATCCTTCCCATACTCCTATTTTAACATAATTTGGCATTTGCTCATGAAAATTAAGGTTTATTTCATCGCTTAATTCTTGGTATGGATTTTCTGATTCCTCATTTACTTTTGCATTTTCAGTGATTTTAACAGAAGGAGATATGTTGTCATTGACCTTTTCTTCTATTGTTCCCTGCTGTGCGAAGACTCCTGTGCTGAGAACAGCACTGACTAAAATAGTACCTCCTGCTATATAGGCTGCTTTCTTTATGTCTGACATCATGCTTTTATATTTTTCAATCATTTTAATCATCTGTAAATTCGCAATCCAATTAAAAAAGAATAAAAATTAAATTTAATCTGAATGTGGTCTTTCTTTATTATAACCTTCATTAATCTCTTTAGCGTTATATATGGAACTGTTAGTATTATATATGTCTCCTTCTGGACCTGTAACAAATTCATGTTTCCCTGAAGTTTTACTAGGAATCTTTTTACTCATGTTTAAACAATGCTCATCTTCCTCGGTAAAAACAAGGTCTATTGAATCTGTTTTTTTAATTTCTTTTTTATTTTCCATATTTATCCCTCCACTGTTTTTTAATCCCAGAACAAGCCCGGGATTTTACTGAGCTAAAGCAATTATAAATATTTATCGCTCAGTTAATTTAATAAGTAAAAGGAAATACTAGTATTTAAATCTTTCTATTTTGTTGTTACATATAAGTAGTAAAATAGAATTATAACTTTATTTTTTTGATTTTTTTCTCTTTATTGTAAGGAAATCTCATGTATTTTTTGCATTCAAGGCAGTAATAAACAACCTTGCCATCTTTCAGCCTTACCCTGCAGTTTAGATTAGGCATAAGAAACTTATAACAGTGCTTGCAGAACTGCTTTTGTAATCTAGAAGGAATTCTAACCTTATACTTCATGGCTATCTTTCTTGCGAGCTCAACATACCTATTTGCAAGAATTTTATTTTTTTTGAAAACCTCATTGGCCTCATTAAAAAGAGTCTCAATCCTTTCAAGGGCTATCTTCTTTTGGCCTGAACTTTTCTCTTTATAACTCCTCATATGCCTTAAAAACACTTAAGGATATATTAAGCTTTTGTTATATACCTCCTCAAATTAATTAATAATTTTACAAAGATTTATATAGATTATAAAATGATTGTAATCATATGAAACTAAGATGGATAATAGGGGTTATTATTGTTTCTTTTATTGTTCTTGGATTTGTGATTAGAGTTTTTCCTCCTTTGGTAGGTTGCACTGCGATGGGTTGCCCTTGTGGAAATATCTCTGGTGAAAGACCCTGCAATAGTTGTTCATTCTCTGAACCTATTTTTACGACAGGTATATTAAATATTATGCAACAATGTAAGACACAGGAGATAATCACTTGTGAAGATGGTGTTCAAGTTGATTCAAGAATAGATTTAGAGAACAAACAATGCAGGACTGAATGTTACCTCTTTTGGTTTAAAATAAGGAATATTGGCAAAAGTTCTGAAGAAGAAACTATTATTAGTAGTAAAAATAATATCCATTCTTGATTAATTGATTCTAAATACCTCTCTTTGTATATTTTGTGTGCAGAAGTTCCTCGGCCTTCTCACTCAAAGGCCTTCCTAAATATTCCTTGTACAAAAGCTTTATTGCAGGGTTTTCATAGGAGCGTCTTATTATCTTGTTTTCATCATTGACATAAAGGGCCTGCATTCTTTTTTTGATAATTTCTTTAGTTGTAGGAATCGGCTGGCCTCCTCCTCCAATGCATCCGCCGGGGCAGGACATAACTTCAATAAAGTCATACTTGCACTCTCCTTTTTTTATCTGCTCAAGAAGCTCTTTTGCATAATGCAATCCATTAACAACAACAAAGGTTAAATCATGGCCATTAATCATTATATTCCCTTCCTTAACATTTTTTAATCCCCTTATCTGATTGAACTCAAGGATTTCTAAATCCTTTCCTGTTTCCAGCTCGTAAGCAGTCCTCAATGCCGCTTCTGTTACTCCTCCTGTTGCTCCAAAAAGAGTCGCGGCTCCTGATGAAATTCCTAAAGGAGCGTCAAAATTATCCTCCTTTAAATTATTAAAGTTTATTCTGTGATTTTTTATCATCCTGGCAAGTTCTCTTGTTGTTAATACATAATCAACATCTTTGTTTAGTTCTTTTCTCTGTGCTTCAAATTTCTTTGCAGTGCAGGGCATTATACTTACAACAACTGCATTTTTCTTTTTTATCCTGCTGTTTTCAATATAGTAATTTTTTAAAACTGCCCCAAACATCTCATGAGGGCTCTTGCATGTGGAAACATGATTTAATAATTCTGGATAGAAATGCTCTATGTATTTTATCCATGCAGGGCAGCATGAGGTTATCATTGGCAGGTTTTTATTTTTTTTAACCCTTTCAACAAGCTCTGTTGCCTCTTCCATTATTGTTAAATCAGCCCCAAACTGGGTGTCAAATACTTCTTTAAAACCGAGTTTTCTTAATGCAGACACCATCTTTCCTGTAACTAAAGTTCCTGGTTCTAATCCAAATTCCTCTCCTAATGAAGCCCTAACAGCAGGGGCTGTCTGGACAAAAACATGCTTGTTTTTCAATGCCTTTTCAACATCTTTTATTGAGTCTTTCTCATATATTGCATTTACAGGGCAAGCCAAAATACATTGCCCGCAATGAATGCAGACAGAATCATCTATTCTTCCCTCAAAAGCAGGTGTTATTTTCGTGTGGTATGAACGATATGCAAAGTCAATTGCGTTTACGTTTTGCATCTCACATGCCTGAATGCACTTTCCGCATAAAATGCATTTGTTGTCATCCCTTGCTATTCCTATTCCTTCATTAGGATTGTGTATCTTTCCTATTGTTGAGAACCTTGTTTGCCTAACTCCTACATCCTTGGCAAGAACGCAAAGCTCATGTTTTTTTGTTTGTGTAAGATGTTCTTTGTGCTCTGAAATCAAAAGCTCTGTGTTGATTTTCCTTGCTTTTAAAACGCGCTGTGATTCTGTGTCAATAACCATTCTTTCTTTGACTTTTGTTGAGCATGAAGGCATCATTTTTCCATTAACTTCTACAAGGCAGACGCGGCAAACTGATTTTGGATGAAATCTCTCGCTGTAGCATAGAGTTGGAATTTTTATTCCTTGTTTTTTTGCAACCTGAAGTATTGTCTGCTCTTCTTCGCACTTTATTTTTTTTCCATTAAGGGTTATTTTCATTTTAATTTTTCCTGAAACTCATTTTTAAAATACTTAAACTCTTTCATAATATGGTTTACAGAGGACTGGCCAAGCCCGCATAATGAAGTATCTCCTATAACACCGCATAATTCCTCTAAAAGCTTGAGATCTTTTCTTTTTGCTTTGCCTAATGAAATTTTCTGCAGCAGCTCAAGAACCCTTATATTTCCTTCCCTGCATGGAGTGCATTGCCCGCAGCTCTCAAACTCAAAGAATTTTGAGATTATTGCTGAGATATCAAGAATGTTTCTTGTCTCATCAACAAGAATTAATGATGACGCCAGCATAGCTCCTTTTTTTCTTATCGGCTCACAGTCAAGTATTAAGTTTTCATCATAGGGAATGCATCCGCCATAGCATCCAAAGTAAATTGCCTTTATTTTGTTTTTTGGTCTTGCCATTTGAATTGCTTTTTTTAATGGAATTCCAAGAGGAAGCTCGTAAACTCCTGGCTTTCGAACATCACCTGAAATGCAAAAGAGTCTCCAGTTATCATTCCAGTTCTTGTCAGTGAAAATTAAGGGAAGGTTTGCAAGGGTTTCAACATTATCAACCAAAGTAGGCATTGCAAAAAGCCCTTTTCTTGATGGAAAGGGGGGTTTTATCCTTGGATTTCCCCTTTTGCCCTCTATTGATTCTATGATTGCTGTCTCATCACCGCAGACATATGCTCCTCCCCCTATTATTATATGAAAATTAAAGGTTATGTTAATCTTTTTCATTGCTTTTTTTGCAGCTTGAATTGCTTTCTCTATGTTTGGCTTTAGATAAGAATACTGGCCCCTAAGATAGATATACCCTTCTTCTGAGTTTATTGCCCTTGCAGCAATGAGCATTCCTTCTATTACATTTAAAGGGTTTTTTTTAAGAATAAATCTGTCTTTAAAGGTTCCGGGCTCGCCCTCATCTGCATTGCATATTATGTATTTTTTTACTCCTTCTCTTGACATTGTCATTTCTATTTTTTCACCAGTTGGAAAATTAGAGCCTCCTCTTCCTTTAAGTTCTGATTTTTTTATTTTCTCTTTGATTTCCTCTGGACTCATCTGCATTGCTTTTCTCAGCCCATTAAACCTTGTTTTTCTTAATATTTTCATCTTAACCTTGATATTATCTTTTTTATTTTATGTTCATTTAAATTGCCATAAACTTGATCATTTATCATCATTGCAGGAGATTTGTCGCAGCAGCCAAGACATGAGACAATTTCCAATGATATCTTTTTGTCTTTTGTTGTCTGGCCTGATTTTATATTTAATAATAACTCAAGAAATTTTATCAGTGTTACTAAATTATTGAGATAGCAGGAAGGGCTGTTGCATATCCTTATTATGTGTTTTCCCTTTGGCTCTGTGTAAAGCATGTCGTAAAATGTTATTACGCCGTAAATTGTTGAGAATGGAATCTTTGTTTTTTTAGCTATTTCATGGGCTGTGTTTTTTGAGATATATCCAAATTTTTCCTGTATTTTGTACAATAAAGGCAGAAGAAGAGGTTTTCCATCAGGCCCTTTAATAACTTCATCTATAATCATGCCAATTTCATCTGAAGACATCATCCACCTCTTTTTTGCGGCCATTGATTGAAAGGCTGGCCAACCAAAACATAAACAATAAGAAAGAAAACAAAAGGGCCCTATAAATAATTTATGATTTTAAAAAAAGAAAAAAATTATTCTGGAGAGGAACGTGGAATATCAGATTTCTCCTCTTCAGTCATTCCTTCTATTCCTGTTTTTGCTTCCTCAAACTCTACTTTTTCAATACAACAAACTAATCCTTGACCAAGATCTCTTTCTATTTCTGTATCTGTTAAACAATCACTCCTTTTTTCTACTGTGCCTCCTTTTCCAATGCATTGTGCTCTGGCCATTGCCTCAGATTGTGTTGTATCCTTGTCTTGTCTCCAGGTTCCAATTCCACCTGTAAATATTAATATCAAAACCACCATAACAACCAGCACAATTGCTGCAATCACAATTGCGTTCATTGGCATGCTTTGCGCTTTTTTGCTTTTCATTTTTATTCTCCTCCTGTAATTTCCTCAGCAGCTGTAACACAACAGACTAGATTGTCTATATTATCATCATCAATATGATCGCAGTTACCTTCTATTATATTTCCTTCTGTACATGCACTTTGAGCAACACATTCTCCTCCTTTTGCCTCACACTTTTGGATATCTCCTACAAAATTGCCCATACTGCCTGTGTATATCAAGATAAGAACTACCATTACTACAAGAACTATGGCCGCAATCACAATTGCATTCATTGGAAGGCCTTGGCCTCTTTTTTGTTTCATTTTTTCACCTCATGTTTAATATAATGTTTATATCTTGGTTTTAGCTATTCTAGTATTTAAAATTATCGCTATTAGCTGCATATATCAAGGGTTATAAACAATGTTCCTCTGTCAGTTGGAATAGGGTATGTTTTTGATACTCTGTCTGACCTTGGCCGGCATCTATCTATATTCTCTATTGTATCTCCTCCTACAGTATATGCCTTGAAATTATATTGCTTTTTCCATTCATCAAGAGTGTTGTTGAAAATATTCCTTGAAACCTGCTGTATTTTACTGCAGGAGTCCATTCCATCATTGCACTCTATTCTCTGGAATCCTGCGCAGTCCTGAAATAACTCTGTCATAGAACTTTTCTTGCAGTCTGTTGTTGTCTTAAGCAGAACATTTATCATATTTGATGCAAGCTCTGAATCAACATAATTTTTTTTAGGATCTGAGTCTGAATCATTTAACACAACAAACTTAACAAAAAAAAGCAAACCAACAGTTATAAGGAGAACTATTATAACCAGCCCCACTATTTCTGCCTGTGATTTTTTTCCAATCATTTAATCATAAACCTCAACAGTCAATACTCCAAAACCATAAGAGTTGCTTACAGCATCGTAAAGCGAAACAGGAACTTTTATAGAAGACAAAGCCCTGCTGTTTGTTTTTGTTCTTTCATATATTGTCCATTCTGAAACAGAAGGATATATCTTTTTGATATGTATTTTGCTGAATCCAAAGCTATCAAAATAATACTCATTTTTTATCTTTTGATTGGAAGAATCATTAAGTATGCTAGACAATGCCTCTACTTTTAAAACATCAAAGCAGTCATCAACAACTATGTTTGCAGAAGTGGAAGAAGTGCACTGAAGCTCAGGAAGAAAAGAAACTAATTGAGCTGTTTGTATTGCCTTAAGCTGAAACTGCTCCTTGCTTGCATCGCTGACAGATGTATTGGCAACTCTTGCATAAAAAATAAGTCCAAATCCAATTAATACAAAGAATATAAGAAGCACAGCTATTGTTTCAAACATCTTAATTTGAGCTTTTTTGTTTTTCATTTTAGTATATTGTTGGGCAGGATGATGACTGCAGATAATTATTATATTTTTCAAGACTTTCCTTGGAATCTTTAATATCACCTATATTGTTTATGTTGTAATCAACTGTAAACGGAGTGAGAGGATAATAGGACCTACAAATTGTGTTAGAGTATTCTTCTCTTAAAATTTCAGTTCTTTTTCTATAGACCATACTTACAATATTCATTTTTTCCATTGCCTTTTCCATATTGCACTTGTAATTTTCAGCATCTTGGCTGAACATTGCACCTATGATCATTTCATTTCCAAGATAAGGCATTTTCCTCACAGGCTCAAACCTTATTCCTGATTTTTTGTAAAATTCTATCTCATTATTAAGAGAGTCAACATGCACTGCAACAACCTCCTTATCTTTCATGTTGCCTGCAAAATCAGGCAATGAAATATCCTCTGGATAAACATTATCAAAAAAAACAAAGCTAAGCTTGTGTCCTGTTTTCCTTAAGCTGGAAACATCATCAATAAGTTCCTTGTTTATTCCTGTTGGAAGCATTGAATAAATCTCTTTTCCCTTGTCTGAATCCATAATAACATACTTGAAATCAGGAGTGGTTATATAAAGAAAATTAGAGATATGATAGGGATAAGCCCATGATAAAGACCAGGTAATCATTGTTCTTCCCTTGATTAAATCAGGAGCAAAAACTATTTTGTTTTTTGTTATGTCGCTTGTTATACTTCCAACTGAGATTGAATTGCAGCTTACCTTAATCTCTGTATCTGGAATGCTTATCGGATTCACTGTATTTGCGCTTACCTCTGCACCAGACATTATAGTTTGCATATTAGTAAGAATATTGTTTGCTATATTGGTTTCTGAATTGTCTTTAAGCTTTAAAACAACTGAACCAAAAAACAATAATATAAGAACTCCTGCTATTAAAATGAAAACCCAGTTAAACTGTACATCAATCACCCCTTTTCTTGAACTCATTTTTAATATCTCAATTAAGAAATTACTTTTTCTTTTTCTTGTATTTTTTAAGCTCTGCAGTTGCAACTACAGATAATTTTTCAAAAACATCCTTTGGTCTTTTTTCTTTCTTTGAAGCTGGTTTTTTTGTTTTCTTTGAAGATACAGTTTTAGTTGTTTTCTTTTTAGTTGTTTTCTTTTTTTCTGTTTTTTCAGGTTGTTTTAAAGTTTCTGTTTTTCCAATATCCATTCTTGAATGTATCTTGCTTCCTGCATCGCTCTTAGGAGAAGAAAAGGTGCTGAAAATCTTGTCATGTTCCTTAAACCTCTCCCTATCTTTTCTTAAATTATCCATTGCCTGTTTTCTTCTTAATTCAATTGAACTTTCATGAGGAGTTAATGAAGGAGGAGGTCTGTAAGAATTTCCTGGGTTTGGTTTTGGTTGAATTGGCTTAAAGTTTGTTGTTGTGAATGAACTTGTTGGCTTGGTTTTTTTCTTTTTGTTTTTAAAAACAAGAAGATATAATAACCCTGATACCAAAAAGATTATTCCAATTATTAAAAGGAACCATGGCCAAAATCTTGATTCTGAAACATCTGGTTCATCATCTATTGGTTCTTCTTTTATATGTTCATCAGATGTTGGTTTTGAGGGAGTAGGAGGTGTATATTCCTCACATCTGTTAAATTCATTGCAATATCCTGACTCACAATCGGATTTTTCATCACATTTCTTACCTATAGCACATTTTTTATCTTTAAATTCTGCGCAGTATCCCCCACAGTCAACATCTGTTTCATCTTCATCTAATTTATTGTTTGAGCATGAATCCACTCCAATGCAAATGCCATCACATTTTCCTGAAGTGCAGTCTGAATTATCCTCACATTCCTTTCCTTCTATGCATGGATCACAAGATCCTCCACAGTCAGTATCTGTTTCATCGCCGTTTTTTACACCATCAAAACAGCTTGGCTCTGCGCACATATTGCTTGAGTTGCAAAAACCGCTATGGCAGTCACTATCTTCTGAACAATTTTTTCCCAATCCACATTCAGGGCAAATTCCTCCTCCGCAGTCAGTATCTGTTTCATATCCATTCTGTATATCATCATAGCATGTTGCAGGTTTTTTCAATGAATCAACAATAACCCCATCACTTTGTCCTGGCTGGCCTACTGATCCTGCCCTATTTGATGCTTTTACAAAAAAGAAATATTTTGTTCCTTCTGTAAGGTTAAGGTCTTCTTTATTATGGTCTTGGTCAACCCAAATAAACATATCTTCATCATGGCTTTTTGTCCAGTTAACAATAATATTTTCTGATTCATCCTGTATTTTATAAAGGAAGTAATCAACTCCTGATAATGGCCTTTCATACAATTCCCATTTAGCTCTTATCTTGTTTGTGTAGTAAGAATATTCAGGGAAATCATCTATGTTGCTTGTATCATCAACTACTGGTATGTTTACAGGCGCTGTATCAACAATAAATTGCGCTACTTCATTTGCGCTATTTCCGCCACTATGGCACTCTACATGATAAGTATGTGTGCCATCATTAAGATTACTTATGGTTGTCTTATGCTCATATCCTCCTGAACCTAATCTTTCTTCTATATTGGAGGAAGTATTGCCGTAGAAACATTCTGAGTCCTTGTTTGTTTTTACTTCTAAATAAACATAAGACTCATTGTTGTATTTTTTTGTGATTATTTCAATTTCAATTTCTGCATCAAGATCAACATTAACTGTTATTTCTTTTGTATCAGATACAATCTCTGCCCTGTTCATGCATGCTACATAGTAAGAATATGAATTCTTTTCTTCGCTGTCTATGGTAATTGTTGCCTGATGGGCATCTTTGAATATATTTTTATCAAAATCAGGAAATTTATTTTCCATCAGCTCATAATCCTGTTCTGTTGTATCATACCTACATATTGTTTTGTCATCAGTTCCAACAACTAGTACAGTTTCAAGAGGATATTCAATTATTTTTGGCGCATAATAAGTGTGTATAACTGGTTTTGAAGAATCCACTGAAAGCTCAAAATTATATGTGTTTCCGTCCGCATCCCAATAACCATCATAACATTTAACATAAAGTTTAGTTGTTTTTCCTTCAATTAATTCATAATCTGTTTTTTTGTGCTCTTCTCCTCCTGTAATTTCAAAATCAATCATATGCTTGTAGTTTAATATTCTATCATAATATTTGCATTCTGCATCATGGTCTGTTAACAGAACTATATCAAATGGGCTTTTGTCTGAAACGCCGTAACTAGGCTCAGCAAGTTCTATGTAAGGTCTGCACTCTCCCCCTAAATCAACAACAACCTCTCCTATTTGTTCATCTTTTTCCTTGTTAAAGCAGAGTATGTCTCTTGTGCACGCAGGGTCATCTTTGGTTATTTGAACAGAATCATCATAATCATTGCAGTCTAATCCCAGGCAATAACCATCTTCATCATTATCTATTGCCTCTCCTTTTTCATTAACCTCGCAGCCCAAAGGAGTCCACTCTTCTTCATCAATAGGATTCAACACTTCATCTCCATCCTGATCAGGGTCAAATTCATCAGGATTTCCATCTCCATCATAATCGCTCATGCAAACCCCTTCCCAACAGGCATATCCTTCCCCACAGTCTGAATCTTCCTCACAATCTGAATCAGGGCAAGTGCATTCATCTGTGCATCTTCCAGGGCAGGCATCATCATCTGTTCCGTCACATTCCTCAAGCCCTTCTCTTATATTATTCTGACATTCAGAAGGAATTTCCCTGCATGTTAGGTCTCCAAGGCATTCATAACCTTCAGGGCATGGACATGCTACACAATCATAAGACAATTCACCATCACGGCAGAATTGGGATGTTGTCTCATTACATTCTCCATCCTTTGTTCCGTCTTCGCAATCTCTAGGTTCAGTTTGAAATTCGCAATGGCTTACATCAAGCCATTCTGATTCATAGGCATCGTAATTTGATTGTCCTTCTGGATATTGAGGATAAAGGCGAAACATTATTTTTCCTGTAAGGTGTTCAACACATTCGCTTTCAGTTAAATAATAAAAGGCAACAAAAAAAGAATTCCCTTCAACAGATGTTTCAGATAGAGTAACATCTACATCACATGAGCCGTCTTCTCCTCCTGTGCCATCCTCATCATAAAATAAATCAATTTCATATGAAATAGCCTCTTCATATTCTCCCCAAGTGAGAAGTACATAATCGCAGCTTTCTAAGGTTGCCTTGAAATCTGCGGCTGTAACTGCAATTTCCTCGCATGATAAGGTTGTAGGATTATAAATTTTTCCAGGGGGGCAGTAAGCGCAGCATTTATTATTCCCTTCAAATGTTGTTCCTCCATTTTCTATTTTGCACCATTCGTCTGATGGTTCTCCAATGGAATATGATTTCCAAATAACATCATTACCTAAATCATAATTTGAGCAGTTTGTACTGCATGAAGAAAATCCAGTTTCAATATAACTTGATAATGAACTCATATCAAGGTTGAAGGGAAGACCTGAATTATTTTCGCATGAATCACATACGGGAGCCCCCACACATTTTTGCGCTTTTGAGCAGTAATATGTTTTTGGTGGGCAGTATATGCAACAATGTGTTCCCTGACCTGAACATAGAGTGCACCAATCACTTGTTCCTAAATTATATTCAACTAGATTAGGAGCATCTGGACACCCATATGCACATGTGGCAAATCCTTCTCCTACTGAAGATTCATCATAATCAACTAAAGATATAGCGCCAGAACCACATCCTCCTTGTTCCATAGTGCATGGAGTAACGCATGGAACAGAACAGCAGTTAGGACAACCATCAGGAGGATTAACCCAACAGTCTGGACAAACATCATTTCCCGTGCATTTATAACCTTCATATGGTGAATCACCACAACTTTTTGGAACGCACCAGCTATCACAAGTTTCATCTACAATATTTCCTTCATCATCATAAACATTTTTACAATTACATGTGCCTGAACGTTTCATATTATCTGGGCAAGAACTAAAACATGCTGCATCTAAAGGAGGATCATATGGCGCAGGGTTTGATGCTTCGCAGAAACCTTCACAAGTTTCATCTGGTGGTGTGAGTTCCTCCTCAGGAGTAGAAGGAGAGTTATTAAAAAGTAACCATAATATCCCCCCAATACCTAAAACTACTACAGCAGTTAAAGGATCAAATCCTTTTTTGTTTTTTCTGATCTTTCTAAGATACATTAATATTCCTCTTTTTCGTTTTCTTTTTATGTTATTATGGTTTTTATACAAATCTCTATATAAATCTTTTTGTTTTTATATCTGTTTATTTTAAATAATTGAAAATGCCTCTCCACTCACATACACATTGAATGTTTGGCAATCTCTGTTGTTTGTATTGGTTTTTTCATGCGCGCAAACATTTAATTCAACAAATTTTTTTTCAAAATCTGGGTCTCTGACTATGTAAGGCAATTCAGGCGAATATGTAAATATTATCTCATCCTCATCAGGGTCATCTGCAATAGGATTTATGTGCTCTTTGGTTATCCTTGCTCCTGTTATAGCTTCTAAACCAGAAAATATAATGGTTGGTAAGTAAATGAAACGCAGCGCAGGGGGTCTGTTCTCCCGGGCAAACCTGAATTCATAAGGCTCTGTGTAAAGCAGTGAATTATTATCATAAACAATGATTATATCTTCATCTTCATAAACATTTTTTTCTCTGGATACTCTCATCCCTTCCTTAAGTTTAGGTGAATCTGGGTTAGTTATGTTAAACAATATGTCTGTTATATCCTTGTTTATTGTAAATTCTGTTAAATCATAAATTTTTCTTAATCTTATTTCAGGGTTTGAATAAAAATAACTGACATTTGTTTCCATTCCTATTGATTTCTTTTCTATTAAGAGAGGATATTCAAGGATGGAAAAAACTTCATCTTCTGTAATTATAAAAGATATATTTATTTTTCCTTCATTTATATAAAATCCCTGATTTTCAAATATACTGAAGTTAATATTTTTCTCAAGATAATTAAGGATATAATGTTCCATTTGCGCCCTGATTGAAATTGCTGAACTGTTTAAATCAGGCAGGTTACTTTTACCAAAAAAACCTGAAAACCTTGGATTTCTGCCAAGAGTGGTTTCTGCAAGATAGGGATAAAATTTCCATGGGTAAAGGGGAGTATCTGGGAAATAATAATTTTTTATTATTTCATTTTCTTTTTCTATGCAGTATGAAACATTATGCCTGTCTTCATAAGTGGGAGTAGATGTATCATAAGTTATAAATTTTGAAGGATCAGGAATAGGCCCACCCTGGCTTTCATAGATATAACCTCCCTGTCTTCCAATTAAGTAAAGGCCTTTTTTGGTTGCATCATCAAGCTGTGTTGTTATATAATTTGTTACTGGAAGTGCTTCTTTTGGGATTTTCTGTGCTTTTATTATTCCTTCCTGGCTTATTTGTTTGTATGATGAGCCTTTAAAATAAAAGTAAATAATTGCTGATGCAAGTAGAATAATACCTAGAATTATGTAAACTGTTACCTGTCCCCTCTTTTTTTTAAGCATCTTTATAAACCAAATAAATATTTATATTAAAACCTTTCGATAAGTTAATTGTTTTTATATAGTTTAAAGATATTTTCAAGTGAATCCTTTGCTTCCTTGGGGTGCATTCCAAAACTTGTAAAAACACTTTTTAAATCATAAAAGGTTCTCATCTTATATGGATCATCAGCAAAAGATGCAATAACAGATCCAACATTATATTTTCTGCACAGTCTTATATTCTGCATCATTCTTCCTATTATCTGTGTTCTCAGCATTTCTTTTGAATCCAAAATAGATGATAATGAAAATCCAATTAAAATATTGTTTTTATTGGCAATATCACATAAAATATGGTTAAGCCCTGAGTTGCGGCTGTGCATTGAGTCTTTTTTTGCTGTTTTCTCAAGCTCAAAAATAACAGCCGGCTTTCCTTTCTCAAAAACATGTCTGTTGTCTTCAGGTGACTTGCATAAAACTAGTTTTGTTATCTGTCTTGCTTTTCTTACATCTTTTGGTTCTGAAATAATTGCTGTAAAAAGATTAACCTTTGTCTTTTCCTTTATCTTTGATATAATTTCTTTTTTTTCAAGAAAATCCTTTTTATTTTTAAGGTTGTAAGCAAAGCAAAGGCCTTCAATTCCTAGCTTCTCGGCCATTTCAATAAACCTTTTCTCATTTTTATCTGGAAAAATAATATCAACAAACATCTTAATTCTAACCTTTTTTTGTGTTTAAATAGTTTACCTTATTTTTGTTATAATACTGCACGCATTGCAAATCTTGTTTTTTGACGGCTCTTCGCATATTTCGCAAAAAGATATTTCGCCTTGTTTTTCAAACTCTTTTTTTATATCAGGCAATATTTGTAAAAACCATTTTATTATGTTTTCATTTGTTTTTTTGTTTTTTCTCTGAAAATCAATCAATTCATTCCTTACTATCTCCCGGTAAGATGATTTTGCGTAGGGGCATCTTTCATATGCAACTGGAAATTTTTTCTTTTTTGAATAAGAGATAATCTCCTCTTCTTTGCAAAAATAAAGAGGTTTTACTCTTGGAACAAACTTTTTGCTTTTCTTTACTCCGCTTATTGGCCCGAGTCTTGACAAAAGCTCAATATTCCCCCTTAAAAGATTCATAAAAACTGATTCTGCCTCATCATCAAGGACATGGCCAGTTGCAACCTTGTCTGCCTTAAGCTCTTTGGATTTTTTATTTAATAGATACCTCTTTAATATCCCACATATTGTGCAGTAGGGCATATCAATTCCCTTTGATTTAAGAATTTTGTTTATCCCAAACAAAGTATGCCCAAACTCTTCCTTAAAAGAATACTCATAAAGCCTGATTTCGTTTTCCTTGCAGAATTTTCTCAGGTTTTCAATGTTTTTACTGCTTGACTCCCTTGCCTTTATTGATGGGTTTATTGTTATTGCATTTATATTATAACCTAATTTCTTTAATATATGGGCAAGAGTTGTGCTGTCCTTCCCGCCAGAGCAGGCAACAAGAACATAATCTTTTTTTGAAAATAGGTTATATTTTTTTATTGTATCTCTAACTTTATTTTCAATTTTTTCATAGGCCATAATGATATGAATGAAACAATAGTTTATAAAAATGACCTTTTATTACAATAATTCTTATAAATTCTTAAATTTTAATTGTATTTCCTAAAAATGGAAAAACAGCCAATAACCAAAAAAATATCAGTTAATAATCTGCTTTACCAACTTGCAATAATCTGGTTTAATACGTGCAAAATAAAAAAACTGGAAGTTGAAGGAAAAGAAAACATCCCTAATGAAGGGTATTGTATATTTGCTGGAAACCACGCAAGGCTTTTAGATCCTTTGGCATTTTACAGCAAAGTTCAAAAAAGGCCTTTTCTTGCAAGAGATGATTTTATAGATGATATAAGCCCTAAATTAGGAGGATTTGGGCCTAGGATTAACAAAAAGAAGTATGATGTAAACTGGGTGGTTAACTCAGTATTAAACTATGTGTTTGATTCAATTCCAGTAAGAAGAAAAGGTATAAAGCCAACTCAATTAAAAACAGCAAAAAGAAAATTCAAGGAAAAAGAGTCTATTGTATTTTTTCCAATGGGAACAAGATCAACTACTGGCTCAATATATGATATATATAATTCTTCTGATGAGAGAACTCCTGGAAAATTAATTGACAGCTTACAGAGAACAATAGGTGGGCCTGCTTACATAATTCCTTTTGCATTAAGCTATGATGAAATAATAAATTATGGAACTGTTTCAATAGGAAATCCTTTTCATATCCTTACAGAAGGAGTAAAGGTAAATGATAAAAATCTTTTTTATGATAATTCTGTAGAAAAAATCATGGAAAAGATAGGAAAGCAGACAAAGATTTATAGTGACAGCATACTATCCACAATAATAACAAATGCCTGCAAAGACCTTGATGAAACAGAAAAATACCATATAAACACGGATGTTTTATCAAATGCATTTGAGGATTCTGTTTATGCAATAAGAGAAAACAAAGAAATAAACCTTTACAAAAGCCTTGAAGAAAAAGGATTCAGGGAAAAATGCTTAAGAAAGTTTATTGAATGGACATGGGAAAAAGGAATTATTAGTTATATTGAGGGCAACATATTAAATATAAAAGAAATAAAGAGGTGGCCAGAAAGAAAAAAATTCCCTAAGAAAGATGTTAATATGCTTTATTTATACAACAAATCAAAACATATAAATGGATTAGAGGGGATTATTTCACAGGTAACGAATGATTATAAATCTTCTTTAATTTATTAATATAACTAGAACTAAACCCAACAAGGGGCCTCAAAACCATTGTTTTAATCTCTCTCTCTTTGAAATTTTCAAGTGTTTCACCGATGACAACTGCCTTTGCATTATTTTCTTCTGCAATCTCATCAATTTCTTTAACATCTTTTATTATCCTTAACTTTTCATTGCGGCCACAGGAAAACTTGTCAATAACTGAAATATCAGTTTTTTTCATTGAAACAGGAATAATTGAACATCCGCGCTTCATTATTAACAATGATGCAATCAATGAATTCTCATCCTCTATAAAAGAAACAACTTTTCCCTCACAACCAACAGGAAGCCCTCCTAAACCCTTTATTTTATCATTAAAAACATAGGCTTTTTCATTTATCTCAATTCCAAGATTAACATCATAATTTTTTAAATCAACCTTTTTATTAATGTTTTCACATATAAAACCTCCAACTTTTTTTTCAATCTCAACAGAATTAATCTTAAAATTCTTGTTTGCGCGTTGTGCAGAAACCCTGAAAGTCTTGAAATCAATATCTTCCAGAATTTCAAGGGCCTTTTTATTTATTTTATCAATATCTAAATCAACATTTGAAGAATAACTGAAGGAGGATATTCCAAATATGTTTTTAAGAAAATCAGTTTTTTCATTTGTATAAATCAATATTCTTCCTCTTGGTTTTTCTATTTTTTCATAAATTATGTTTTGTTTTTTAAAATAATACTTTATATTGTCAACCAGATAGTTTTCAAACATGGGCCTGTTCTTTCCTTTTAACCCTATTTCAGAATACCTAACCAAAACAACATTTTTCATATTTTTAAAAAATTTTTTTGATTTATATTAGTTTGGTTTTGTCATATTGTGTGGTAGTTAATATTATACTCGACCACAGAAAAGTATTTATACTAATGTTGATTTTAACCATAAGTATGTTAGATATGGGACTATTTAAAGTGTGTAGAGTTTTGTTTAGTCCAATGTCCCATGTTATTAAGCTGACATCAATCGACTGCTATAATAACAAGACATGGTAAGAACCCAACAAAAAACCTGGGTGCTTGCAATGTTTTGTTTTTCTAAAAATTTTAGATTATTGCAAACGCCCAGTAAAAACCAATAAAAGGTGGTAAAAATGGAAAAAACAAGCTGGGAAGCAAGATGTCCTGTATGCAAGGACATCATAGACAATCCAATGTGTGAAGGATGTCTTGAAAGCGAGGTTGAGGAATGGCTTTCAAGCAAGGGTTTCAAGTATGTTGATATTTTAAGAAAGAGTATGCCCTATCTTGAAAGAGAAGACTCCAGCTTAAACTGCATAAAATGTGGTAATCCAGTGAATATATGTACCTTTTGTTTTATGAGAGAAGTGAAAGAGATAATAGAGGAAAAAATGCCTGAGCTATTGCCTGAGTTCAACAAGTTTTTTGGCTTTAGCTTGTGGAGAGACTACACAAAAATAAAGATTCCTGCCTGAAGTGATGGAGCAAAACATGAATGTAAATTACAGAAATTTGGATTTAAAAACAAACAGCAAGCAAGAATATCCTGACTTTAATAGTCCTGATACTATTGCAAAGATAGTAAACAATCTTATGAATGAAAAAAAAGATAAGCTGTTTGAAATAAAAGGGTTTGAAAATGATAAAGGATACTGTATAAGCATAGGAGATCCAATGTATAATCATCCTGTTTTAATAAAAAATTTTTCAATAAAACCAACAGAAAATATAATGCTTTGTAACTTAAAGATGAATATATATGATAAAGGAAAGGATATTGAAAGGTTTTTTATTTCAGTGGATGGAAATAAATATAACAATTTTGTTATGAATAAAATTAATAAAGGAATTGAAGGTAGAATTCAAGGAGAAGTTCCAAGAGGTAATCACACTATTCTTTGCTTTTTTTATGACAATGCAAAAAATGAAACAATAGGAATATTAAATTACAAAAAATAAGTTATTTTTTTAGCTTGCTTAATTCTTCAATAAGCTTCTCTGCATCAAGGTCATAGTTCTCGCATATTTGGCCGAGAGTAAGCTCATTCATCTCAAATTGGGCCATTGGGCAGCTTACACAAGGCACATCGTGCTCTGAAAGAACCTCATTTGCTCCTTTTAATTCCATTATTTCCCCTAATTTTGTTTGTTTTGTTATTTCCATTTTAATTTGAATTCTTTGGTTGTTTATATTTCTTTTGATAAAAAAATAATCAAAAGGTTTATTAATTCAAACAGTAATTAAAAGTTATAAAATATTTGGGGTGGTAATATGTGGATATGGTTAGGACTTCTTGTTGTTTTTATTGCAGCAGGAATAAAGGTTGTTAATGAGTATGAAAGAGGAGTTAGGTTTACTCTTGGGAAATATTCTGGGGTTATTATGCCTGGACTAAGGTTTGTTATACCTATATTACAGACATGGCAGAAAGCTGATATAAGAACAAAGGCTATTGATGTTCCAGACCAGGATGCAATAACAAGAGACAATGTTTCTATAAAAGTGAATGCTGTTTTATATTATAAAGTTGCCCAAGCAGAAAGGGCTATAATCCAGGTTGAGCATTATGGATATGCTGTTTCTCAGTTAGCCCAGACAACAATGAGGGATGTTGTTGGAGAAGTAAGCTTAGATGATTTGTTAAGCAAAAGAGATTCTGTCTCATCAAAGATAAGAATGATTGTAGATAAGGCAACTGATCCATGGGGAATAAAAGTTGAATCTGTTGAGCTGAAGCATGTTGAGCTTCCAGAAAACCTAAAGAGAGTTATTGGAAAAGAGGCAGAGGCAGAAAGAGAAAAAAGAGCAGTGATAATAAAGGCAAGTGGAGAAGTTATTGCAGCAAATAACATGGCCAAGGCGGCAAAAACCCTTGCTACAGCTCCAGGAGCACTGCACTTAAGAACACTGCAGAGCATAAATGATATAAGCTCTGACCAAAGCAATACAGTAGTATTTGCAGTTCCACTAGAAGCACTAAGAGCTCTTGAAAGCATGAAGAAAAAGTGATTTTTGGGCTTCCAAAAGAAATAAAGGTATAATTTTTTTATTTTATTTTTTCCTTTGAAGTTTTCTAGTTAAATTAAAGGAATATTATAAAAAAGTATAGATTTCTCCTCTTCAATTATAAAACAAGAAAAACAGATTAGTATGGTTTTACCTATCCTAATATAAAAAATTTCCAGTGGAAATAAGGGGGTGTCATAACAGTAAAAATTTCATATTTAAAAAACAAGCAAGCAAAAGCTTTATAATGAGGTTTTTCCATTTGAAATTAAGGGGGTATAACCTTTTTAAAATATAGTTAGCTAAACAAAAGAATTTATAAAGAAGTTTTTTTATTGTTTTTTAGGGTAGGTAGTTAAGATGGATGCTTCAGAGCAAATAAAAAGATTTTATAATTTTCTTGAAAAAAATTATCAGGATAAACTTCTGGAAAATATCAGAAGAGGGAAAAACTTCCTTATCATGGATTTTTCCAAGCTTTCTATGTTTGACCATGAACTCGCTGAAGAGATTCTTGAGCAGCCAGAAGAAACAATAAAGGCAGCTGAGATAGCAGTTGAGCAGTTTGAATTGCCTAGCCCCATAAAAAGATTCAGAATAAGATTAACTAATATACCTGAAGACCAAACAGTTGCAATAAGACATATAAGAGCAATGCATATAGGAAAACTTATTGTTTCAAAGGGGATTGTAAGGCAATCCTCTGATGTAAGGCCTCAGACTGTATCAGCAAAGTTTGAATGTCCAAGCTGTGGCAACACAATTTCTATATTGCAGACAGGCCAAAAATTCAAAGAGCCAACAAGATGTTCATGTGGAAGAAAGGGAAAATTCAGGCTTTTAAGCAAGGAGCTTGTTGACTCACAGCGTATTGTTGTTGAGGAAGCACCTGAATTTCTTGATGGAGGAGAGCAGCCAAAGCGTATATCTGTTTTCTTAAGAGAAGACCTTGTAGAACCAGTAATGGAAAGAAAAACCACTCCTGGAAGCAAAATTTTAATAGCAGGAATATTAAAAGAGCTTCCAATTAATTTAAGAGAAGGGGGAACTTCAACAAGGTTTGATATTATTATTGAAGCAAATTATATAGAGCCAATAGAAGAAACATTTGAAACTATTGATATAAGTGAAGAAGATGAAAAAGAAATAATAAGCCTTTCAGAAGATCCTAAGATATATGAAAAGCTTGTAAAAAGCATTGCTCCTTCTGTTTATGGCCACGAAGACATAAAAGAGGCTCTTGTTCTGCAGTTAATGGGGGGAGTGAAAAAAGAAAGAAATGACGGCACAATAACAAGAGGAGATATGCATATCCTTCTTGTTGGTGACCCAGGAGCTGCAAAAAGCACCCTTCTTATATTTATGTCGCATGCAGCCCCAAAGGCAAGATATGTTGCTGGAAGAGGTGCAAGCGGAGCTGGATTAACTGCATCTGTTGTAAGAGATGAATTTTTAAGAGGATGGGCTCTTGAAGCAGGAGCAATGGTTCTGGCTAATGGTGGTTATTGTATGATAGATGAAATGGACAAGATGAGCACAGAAGACAGGTCTGCGCTGCATGAAGCATTATCACAGCAAAAAATCAGTATAAGCAAGGCAAACATACAGGCAACCTTAAGGGCAGAAACAACTGTCTTGGCTGCAGCAAACCCTAAATTTGGGAGGTTTGATCCTTATCAGCCAATTGCCCAGCAGATTGATTTGCCTCCTGCATTGATAAACAGGTTTGACTTAATATTCCCTGTAAGAGACCTGCCAAGCAGGGAAGTTGATGATAAGATTGCAAGCCATGTTTTAAATATTCAGCAGAGTATGAATATAAGAGAGCCTGATATATCAATACCTTTACTTAAAAAATATGTCGCTTATGCCAAGCAAACCATAAAACCAAAGCTTACTGACAGTGCAATAGAGGAAATAAAAAATTTTTATGTTGAGCTTAGGAATATGGGTACAGATGAAGAGGGAATAAGGCCAATCCCTATATCAGCAAGGCAGCTTGAGGCCTTAGTCAGATTTGCAGAGGGTTCAGCAAAGGTAAGACTGTCAAAAAAAGTTACAAAATCAGATGCAAAAAGAGCAATAAGAATCCTTAAATACTGTCTTATGCAAGTCGGTTTTGATTATGAAACTGGCCGCATTGATATTGACAGGATTTCAACAGGAATTCCTGCAAGTCAGAGAAGCAGAATAGTGCAGGTTAGGGAAATAATAAATGAGCTTGAAGGCACATTCGGAAAAACAATTCCATTGGAAGATATAATAAGCTCTGCCTCTGAAAAAGGAATAGAGGAAGCAGAGGTTGAAGAAATAATAGAAAGGCTTAAACGCTCAGGAGATATATTTGAGCCAAAAAGAAATTTTTTAAGCAAGCTTTAAAATGCCAGAACCTCAAAAAAGACAAATTGCGTGTAAGGTGCGCGTTTCAGACCTCACTGAAGGAGATTATATAAAAGAAGAGGGATGGAACCCTAATTATATTTTTACAAAAAAAGGAGAAAAAATATCAAGGGTAAATCTGATTGCAGCAGTAATATCTATAAATAATGAAGGTAGTTATAATTCTGCGGTTGTTGATGACGGCACTGGAAGTATTTCATTAAGGTCTTTTGAGGAAAATCAGCAAATAAAAAGTCTTGATGTTGGTGATGTTGTTTTAGTTGTGGGCAGGCCAAGAGAGTATGGTTCTGAAAAATATATTATGCCTGAAATAATAAAAAAAATTGAAAACAAAAAATGGATTGATGTAAGAAAACTAGAGCTTGATATAGAAGAAAATAAGAAGAAAGAACTTAAAGAAGATATAAAGGAAAAACAAGATACAAAAAAAGAAAAAGAATATGCAGTTGAAGAGATTGATGAAAACACAAAATCAGAAAATAATATGGGAAAAGACCATGAAACTGTTTACAATAAGGTTAAGGAGCTGGATAAGGGCGATGGAGCAGATATTGATGAAATAATAAAAAAATCTAAATTAAGCAATGCTGAGGAAATAATAAAAAAGTTTATGATGGAAGGAGAGATGTTTGAGATAAGGCCCGGTAAAATAAAAATCTTAGAATAATAAAGGAGTCACATAAACCTCAAGGAGAGCTGCGAATAATAAAATTACTATTGCAATTATCACTAAGTTTGAAGTATCAAGAAGTATTTTCTCGTATTTTTTTGTTCCAAGGTCATGATTTATGACTGCTATTGAGATTACTGAGCCTGCTATTCCTCCAATAAAATAAGCTGCAATCTCTGGTATTCCATGAAGTGCGTATCTCAGTAAGCCAATTGGTACAGCGGCAAAATAATGTGCTATTGATGTGTATCCTAGTTCTGCTGCTCTGTTGCTTATGTTTATTCTTATGAAGCTTCCAATTGCAGCTCCAATCACCGAGGCATTCCAGGTAAGAATGAATATTGCGCCAAGCCCGTATATGAAAGCAAATATAATGCAAAAAACCAAAACCTTTAGGTTATTTGAAAATATAGCCCAAAAAATATTAAGACCATAATAAAAATTTCCTGTGACACTTGAGTTTATGCTTGCTATAGTCTGGCTTTGCACTGAAAATGCATGTTGGGCCATATCATTAGGAAGCAGGGCATAAGCCAAAGAGAATGTTATTACAAAACCAATAAAAAGAAAAATAAGAAAAGAAAGCACCTTCCAGTGTTCTTTTAACAGGGTTACCTCATCATCCACAACCATATCTTTTTTTTCTTCTAATTTTATTATATTATAAATTAAAGGGGCGCAGACAAGTGCAGTTAAAAAAACCATAACCAAGCTAACATATTCAGCAAAAACCCAATAACTTAAAAATAGTGCAACTCCTGAATATAACATTCCAATAAAAATCATGTGCCAAGGTTTTCTTTCAGCTGTAATAGGATTTATTATTGTTTCCAGAACCATATCCAATATTTTTTCTGTGAAATTTATATATGTTTTGTTTTTTGATTTTCAGATAAATTTATATATCAACCAGGGTTCCACTAAGTAAAATGGATTATGAAGAAATGCTGAAAAAAGCGAGAAAAGAGCTTCCTGATATAAAAAAAAGTGAAGAAAGGCTGGAAATTCCTAAAGTATTGGGCCACATACAGGGGAATAAAACAGTTATATCAAACTTCCACCAGATAGCAAATGTTTTGGGAAGAAAGCCTGAGCATCTTTTAAAATACCTTCTTAAAGAGCTTGCCACTCCTGGAAGTCTCAAGACCAATGCCCTTATTTTGGGTAGAAAGATTTCTGCACGGCTAATAAATGAAAAAATTACAAGTTATGTTGAATTGTTTGTGGTTTGCCATGAGTGCAAAAGGCCTGACACAAAGATAGTAAAAGAGGGAAGTGTAACATTTATGAAATGTCTTGCATGCGGCGCAAGGCACCCTATAAAAACAAAAATATAAAATGATAGTGAAAAAGCATGTTGTTGAAGGAGGAAGACTTATTCTTTGTGTTTGTGATGAAGACATAATTGGAAGAAAATTTCATACAGATGATTTCAAGCTTGATTTAAGCTCTGATTTCTACAAAGGTGAGAAAAAAACAGAGCAGGAAACAATAAACTTAATTGAGGCAGCTTATATGGTAAATCTTGTGGGAAATAAATCAGTTGATCTTGCATTAACATTAAACATAATATCAAAACAGGATATAATCAAAATAGATAATATTCCTTATGTCCAGGCAGTAAGCATGGAAAATTAAATTTTAAATAATTAATGTTCTTATTATTAAATATATGATTATTCCTCCAATTAATTCAGTTACTGGATGGATTATTGATATTTTTTTATTGCAACACCTAGTTCTGCCTTTTAAAATTATATAATTTATAATTGGAAGATTTTTATGCCAAAAGGATATTTCTTTTCCACAATTTTCACAATAGCATTTAAATAAACTCCCAATTTTATGGTTCTTAAATAGTCTATAGGCTAAAGTGTTGATTGAACCCATCATAATAATACATAAACACAATAAAATTAAATTGGAAATTATTGTTTTTATAACCATTTTGTTTAATTTTTTCTGTGGCTAATAAACATTGAAATTAACCAAACCACTTGCCTAATCCTTCCTGCTTTTCTTTTTCCTTGCCAAAAACATCATCAACCCTTCTTTGGGTTAATTCTAATGTTTGTTTTAAATAAACAGGAACATCATACTTATTGGCAAGGCTTATGCTTGGCTTTAAATACTTGATAATTGATCCTTCAGATATTGTAAATATTATTTTTCCGCCGCACTTATCACACTTTCCCATTAGAGGGGGCCTTCTGAACTTTTTGTTGCACTTAACACACCTAAATTGCTGCATTGAAAATTTTCTTAGGTTTCCTTTTATATCTTTTATAAAATGTTTGTCAATAACCATTGTAGCAACTTCTGTCTGGTTGACTGCCCTTATTTTTTCAGCAAGTTCCATCTGGCCTTTTAATTTGTCTTCCATAGATGGAATCTCTTTGTATGAAGAGCATAATATTCCTGAGTTCATATTTTCAACAGGATGTGTAAACCCCATTTTTTCGTATTGTTTTTCTGTTCCTAATCTGGTGTTTATTTGTTCTATTTTAACATCATAAGGGGTTTTATATTGCATGCATGCCTCATAAAACTCGAGAGGATATTTCCATGCAACATCTAGGTCAAAAAACATGTCATCAACTTCTGCAGGAATAACCTTTGATGTGATAACAAGGCATGCATCCTGTGTTGAACCGCGGTGTGCAGGAAGAAACTGCCTTGAAAAATTAAGGAGAGCATCCATTAAAAGCATAACACTTGCTTCATCACCATCACAATCTCTTCTCGTTGCTGCATGAATCATTGGATGTGCATAGAATCCCTGTGTTTTTGAAAATCCTAAAATCCTGCAGACTGTTCCTGCAGATGTATGGGGAGCAAGGGCAACAACAAGCTGGCCGGCAAGCTCATCAGGAGATTTTATTTTATAGTAAGGATTTAATTGATAAATCTTGGAAAGAAGGTCATCAATAAAATTAGCAACATTAAACAAAACTATATCGGCGCCAAGCTCACTTGAGTTAGGGCAAGAGGGAAGTATAATATCCTGGGGCATTATTTCAATAACCTGGTTTTCATCAATTATTTCCTTGCCATAAATATCTTTTACATATCCCAATTGTTTTAATTTTTCTATTGATGTCCTTATTTCTTTTGGTTTAAAATGAGTTATAGGAAGCTGTGTCATATCATATCTTGTAGTTCCGTCTTTGTTGACATAAATATCATGCTCTGCCCTTAATATTCCTTTTATTAAATGCTCAGGAATGTGATCTTTGTTGGAAGTTCCCCTAACTCCTTTTATTAAGTCAGGACATGTCTTAATCTTTAATTTTTTCATAGAATAATCAAAATATCTCTTAATATCAACGCTTTGTATTTTGTATGGTTTTGCTTCCCCATGTTCACATTTTTCTTTTTCGATATCCCCACAAATGTTGCAATAATACATTTTTTTTGTTTTCGAACCACATTTTTCACATACTGAAAAAATAGTTTTATTATCACATTTAGGGCATTTATACAAAGGGAGCTCTGCTGTTATCTTTCCATTTTCAATTGCTGCCTGAAAACATCTTAAACGATCCCCTTCATCACCAACAGGAAACAATACATGTGGGCTTCCTGTAAGCTTTCTCATTTTTGCTTTTTCAGGCCTTCCCATCCTTGCACCAATAAATATCCCTGCCTTGTCCATTACTTTTATACTGGAAATTAAATTTATTATATCAAGAACATTCTTATCCTTGTTTTCTTGAACTATTTTTTTTGTTTTTTCAATATCCTGTTTCTCATTTATATTTAAATTTGAAAGCAATGCAACTGCATCATTTCCCTCAATAACTACAAACTCATTTGTTGCAACGTTGTGCTGCACCCCAAGATTTTCAAGTATTTTTTTTGGCTCTTTTCTTAATGGAAGCACTAATTTTAATTTTTCTTCTGTTATTATCTTCATTTCATCAATCCAATTTAAAAAAACAATAAATTCATCAAAAGAAATTGTCTTCCAGTAAAAGGTATAGCTTGGATGTAGGGGTATCTTTAATTCTTCTGAAATTTTTATTGACAAATTTGCACCTGGCTTTATATAAAAATAATTTTTTATTATGCTGTTAATTTTTTCTTCATCTATTTCTAATAAGTTTGATAGCTTTGTTGTGTCTAAGCTTCCAAATGTGTCAACAACAGCCTTTTCAAGATCCTGCACCCACCATTCTTCACAATATCCAGCAGGAGCAAGAATATGGCCTCTGTTAAAAAAGTCGCCGTAATTAAAAAGGATATCCCCAAGAAAAATTATTTCCTTTATTTCATCAACATATTTTTTAGCTTCTTTTTCAGAATCAATTCTTATAACTCTTCCATCTTTAAGCTTTACTGTTGGGCCCTCTATTGAATTGCATGGGTTAACTGTTGTTGCTTTTCCCGGTCTTTCAATCTTTAGCTGCGTTCCTGTTGCTATATAGCCGTTTAAGACTACCATTGTTGCAGGATTGATGTTTGATGATGAATATCCTGATGTTCTTGAGCGGCCGTATCTCAATCTAAATCCTCCTGTTCTCATTGGAAATGCAAGAATTGGCCTTCCTGCAACTAAATCCTGTATAAAGGTATAGTTAGGAGATATTTTTTCATTTTCCTTATTTACCTTGCCCCTTGCCTTCATCTTTTTTTGAATTTCTAAAAACTCCTCAAGAAAATCCCAGTGCTCAAGCTGAAAATCATGGCCCCATTTTGAAAGCCTGTTCCATAATTTTGCTGCTTTTTGGGACAGGCATTCTGCTACAACAAGACAGAAACCCCCTCTTATTCTGTTTGTGGGTATTCTTTCAATATCTTTAAAGTTTGATACTTCAATACTTTCAGTAGGGTCGCCGTCAATCTGAACTGGAAGTTTTTTCAATAAAAATTCAAGTTCTTTTTCGCTGGGAAGATATTGTAAGTTAGTTGCTCTTTCATGATAATCAAATGTTTCCCTTATCATCCTATTTATTTCTATTTCTGTAGGGTCATAAGTGGAATAACCCATTTTTTTTCTTACATAATCTGCAATCAAAACAGAAACAGAGCCTCCTGTTCCCCCTGCGCTTCTTATAGGTCCTGAGTATTTTATTGCAAAGTATTCCTTATTATCCTGTTTTCTTGTTCTTATCTCAATTCCAACAAAGCCTTCTAAAGGAGATGCAACTGTACCCATTGTTATATATGCAAATCCCACCCTTATTCCTACTTCTATTGCTTGTTTTTTATTTTCAAATTTACAGAATTTTTCCTGCGCAATCTCAAGTGCTATTGTCAATGCAACTCTCCATTCCTGAGAACCATATTTTTTTTCAAGCTCAATTATTCTTTCTGATATTCCTGAATTTATTATTTGGGGGGCAACTGTTGAAACAAGGCCTTCAACACGTTCGGCCATGTTTTTTGCAAGAGGTATGCTGACTTCATCTTCTGGGTCATATCCTTTTTTTCTTGCTTTTCCTGCAATTTCATAGGCCTTTTTAACTTCAACATCTATTTTATTGATGTAATCTCGGATTTCAGAGCTTGTTTTAATATCTTCTACCATTTTAATTTCCAAATTTTAATATTTTTACATCTCTTGTTTGTAAATTAATTATAGGAACTCTTGATGGTTCAGGGTGATGTCCTACTTTTTCCTGAAAAGATGTTTTGCTTTGCCAGCATGAGCCGCAAATCATTGTAACATTTTTATAGTTTGCAACTGATGTTTTATGTATATGACCAGTAAGAAAAAAATCAGGCACTTTGTTTATAACCAAAGGGTCTATCTTAACATCAGGTATATAGAGCGTTGATGTATGTGTAGGGGCCAAATGCCTTTTTTGCAATAAAAATTTCATCATTAAATCAGCCCTGTCATAACCTCCATTGTTTCTTATAGATTCCACATTTGCCATATAATAATCAAAAGAATATCCATGATAAAGCAATACATCAAAACCAGGAAAATCATTTGTTGCTCCTATATTAACAACAGAGGGGTTTGAAACCAGGATTGTATTTGGAAGGTCCCATATTGGCTTTGCAAAATCCTTGTATAAAACAGGCTGGGGCTCTGCAATGCGCATAGCATCATGGTTTCCAGGGCATATTATTATTTTTATATTTTCAGGTATTTTTTTTAAAAATTCAGCACATCCTTTGTATTGTTCATATATATCTTTTACAACAAGCTCTGTTTCCTGGCCTGGATAAATCCCAACACCATCAACAAGGTCTCCTATAATAAATATATATTTCACGTTTTTTGCAATATTTCTTTGTTTTTCATTTCCTGTTTTTTGGTTAATCCATTCAATAAACTTGTTGAAATCTTGTTCAAGAAAGTTATTTGAGCCGTAATGAATGTCAGAAAGGCATATTGCATATCCTTCATAAGGTGCTTTTTTTAATTCTTTATTTAGTGGGATGTCTGGAAAGATTAAATTGTTTGTAAAAACAATGTTTTGGCCGCTTACCCCAACTATACCTATAACTTCATCATGAACAATATCTTTTGCAGGGTTATAAATCTCAGACTTGTTTTTGTTTATCAAAACATTAACAGAACCTGTCTGATCTTCCAGAGTAATTAATAAATTATTATTTTTTGTGTATTTTTTTTCCATCACTGTTCCAATCAAAGAAATGTTTTCCTTTTCTTTTTTGTTTTTAATCCTGCTTATAGACATCAGGTTTTGAAATTCCTGTCTGTTTTTTAATATATCCTCTATAGATTTATATCTTGCATTAAACAATGAAACAAAGTCTTGAACATCCCTTTTTTTTGATTCTTCTTTATATGAAAATATAATTTTTACATCAGAAAAATCTGGTTTTTCTTTTTGTTTTTCATTTTCAGTGGAAATATCAAGAAATTTTTCATATAAACTGTTGTTTCTCTGTTTTTCAGACAAAACTTTTAACCTTTCAAACTCCACCCAATTGGTTTCCTTATTATTTTTATTATTTAATATTTTATAAGAATCATTGTTTAAAAAAAGAAAATCATCATTAATTTTATCTTCAGAGATAAGTTTTATTAATTCTTCTTTGTTTGTATTTTCTTTTATTTTATCAATAAAACCAGGACTTACTAAGATGTTTTTTCTTAAAAAGAAATCTACTATCTCCTCTTGTTTATTAAAATTATTTTCCATTTTTTAGGTAAGAAGAGCTTATCTTGATTAATTCAAGTTAATCCTAACCCTTCCTCTAAGATCTTCTTTATTTTGGATTCAGATGCAGACCTTATTGCAAGGGATATTTCCCTTGTTCTTCCGTAACGGCCCTTTGATATAACCTTTGCATTTATTATTCCAAGCATATCAAGTTCAGCTATTATATCAGAAACTCTTCTTTGGGTTAATGGTCTTAATCCTGCCCTAAAGCATGTTCCCTTATAAACTTCATAGGCTTTTCCAGTAAATATTATATTGTTTTTTTTGGTATAAAGTGATAATATTGAATGAAGCACTGCCTGAAATTGTTTTGGTTGTGTTGTTATTATATCCATGATACGGTCTCTTTCAATCTTGTCTTCAGCATCATCTATGTGTTTTATTTTAACCTGTGTATATCCATTTCTCTCTGCGAGTTCACCTGCAACCCTTAAAAGCTCTAATGCACGCCTTGCATCTCCATGCTCACGGGCAGCATAAGCAGAACATTTTTCAATCACACCTGGCTCAATAACTTGTTCATTAAAGGCCTCTTTTGCCCTTTGATTTAATATATCCTGTATTTGAAGGGCATTATAAGGGGGAAACAATATCTCTTCCTCTGATAAAGATGATTTAATCCTTGGATCAAGATTATCAACAAAAATCAAGTCATTTGATATTCCTATTATAGATATTTGGGATTTTTCAAGCTCTGCATTTATTCTTGTTAAATTATAAAGCAGCTCATCACCAACTTTCTTAACAAGCTGGTCTATTTCATCTAAAACAATTATTAAAAGTTGTTTTTCACTGTCAATTGTATTGAAAAATATTTTGTATACTTCATCAGTTGGAAGGCCTGTAGGAGGTATTTCTTTGCCAAACTCCCTTACAAGCTGGGCCATTAGCCTGTATTCTGTATCAGCAACCTTTCTAAGCTTGCAATTAATATAAATAAGCTTTAAAGGTATTTTTTCTTTTTTTGCTATTTCTGACATCTGCTGTATAGTATATTTAATGGAAAGTGTTTTTCCAACCCCTGTTTTGCCGTAAACAAACAAGTTTGATGGCTTTTCAAGCCTTAATGAAGGTCCTAATATGCTTGCTATCTGCTGTATTTGGTCATTTCTATGCAAAATAAGCTCAGGAAAGTAGGTTGAAAGGAATATCTGCTTGCTTTTAAACAAGGATTCCTTACTTAAGAATTTTTCAAAAAAACTACCTAACCCCTTTTGTACCATTTTTTACTCCATATGAAAATAAGGTTTAGTATTTCATATAAAAAACTTGTTATTTTAGCCACCCACCCCTTGATTTCAGATGAAAGCTG
>JAGYOA010000040.1 GCA_018399355.1 Candidatus Woesearchaeota archaeon
GCATGAGGGCGCTGTAAACACCAAAAGATGCCGGCCCCAAAACCTTAGCAATAATCAACCCTGTCAAGACAGAAAAGAAATAAGCACTGTATCTTGCTATTGTAAATATTGATGTGTCTCTTATTATCTCTTTTTCATTGGCCATCTTAGAACTATCCCAGGATAATCAAAAATCTTTATAAACTTAATGATTTATTTTTTCATATTGATTGCAGCCAAAAACTTTAATCTATCCTGTAAACATAACTAAAAGGCCTATTTCTTGTCTTATAAACTTCTTTAAGCTGGAAATTTGTAATTTCAGTTATTCTTTCATCGGGCAAATCTGAGATTATAAAATCAGGTTTTTGTTTCTGCCAATCAACGTAAATAAGCTTGTTATCTAAAAAATCCTTAACAAAATAACCATGTATAGTCATTCCTTCTTCTCCTTCTAAAAAGATAATTGAGACTTTCGAGTTTAGTAAAATATTTCTATTTGCCCATTCTATAGCTTGGGCCCTGTGCTCAGACCTTTGAGAATAAATTGAAGGTAGGGGAATCACTTTATCAATTGAGTCCTTAAAAGAGCCATAGCTTAATACTGCACTTAAGAACATAAAGCTAACCAAGCACAAAATGATAAGGATAAATTTAAAATTTTTTGATTTAAACCTTAATCTTTTAAAATCAAGAAAAGCAAAAATAGTCAGTATTGGAATAAGGGGTGTTAGGTATCTTGTCCTTGACATTATAACGTGAAATACTGATGATGGATTATAGTTTAATGCTATATGCGCAAAAATAAAGATTATGCAATTTCCAATAACTAAAAGCCAAAAAGTATCTTTTTTCTTCCAAGCAAATGTTGCCCTCTTTAAAATAAATGGAAGAAGAAAGGAAAAAGTCAACAATATCGCAATAGTATAAACAACAAACATGTAAGGTATTTTTACCCAAAATGATAAAACCTCTGAATAACCACTTCCTTCTGGAAATAGTCCCTTAAATATTATTACATTCCTCAAAATCCAGAGACAAACAGGCAATGATGCTGCCATAACAAAAGAAATATTTTCTATTATCTTCTCTCGCCTAAAGATATTATACACGCTGAATAAGACAAATAAAATAATAAAAAAACCAGAGGTAAATCTTGTGATTATAGCCAGCCCAAAAATAAGTCCAGCTAATAAGTAAGATGATAAACTCTTTTTAAGAAAATAAATAAGAATACCTAAAATTAACAAGAAACTAGCTAAACTCTCTGAAAGAGGCAATATTCCATTAAAATAAAAAAACCAAGGGTTAAACAATACTAGTAATGATACAAAAAAGCTTTCTGTTCTTTTTATTTTTAAAAACCTTGAAAAAAGATAAACAAAAACAATGGTAAGTGAACTCCAAAATATTGCAGAGAATTTTATTGCATAAACAGATTTTCCAAATATAAGAAAGAATGGAACACTGAATAAAGGAAATAATGGAGGATAGTTACCATGAGGTAAATCACTACCAGAAGAAATAGGGCTTGAATATGCGAAGTTAGTAGCAATATGTTCAGTAAGTTCAGCATAGTAATTGCTATCGCCAGAGATAGGATAATTCCAAGAAGGTATTTTTGTAGCAATAGCTAAAATAAAAAGAAACAAGATGATATAAAAATCGAATGAGTGTGTTTTAAGTAATGATTTTTTAATATTGTTCATATTAAATCAAAATTCTTAAGAGATATATAAATTTATGTAAATGACCAATTAAGATTAACTTAAAAATAAAAAATTATCTTCCAATTCCCTTATATACAATACCAAGAACTTTAATCCTCTCCTTATCAAGGCAGTTCTTTCCATCTATAACTACCTTAACGTCTTTTTCTTTTAACATAATAGGCCTTAATGCCTTAAACTCAGGATGGTCTGTTGCAATGACAATGCACTCTGCATCAAGGGCCTCATCTAAATCTTTAACTGTTGACTTATCCAGAATATAAGGGTCAAACACCTTTAAATCTGCCCCTAAATTTTCAAGCTCTTTAATAATTTCAAGAGCAGGGCTTTCTCTCATATCATCCACACCGCCCTTGTAAGCCAATCCAAGAACAGTTATCTTTGTATCCTTAACAGATTTATCAATCTCATTAAGTCCCTGAATAACCTTCTCAACAGTGTAATGCGGCATGCTGTTGTTTATTTCCCTTGTAAGATTTAAAAACTGGTGGGTAAAGCCGTTTTGCCTTGCCCTGCTTATCAGATAATAAGGGTCAACCTTTATGCAATGGCCTCCAACGCCGCATCCGGGCCAATGCGGCATAAAACCAAATGGTTTTGTGCTAGCTCCCTTAATAACCTCTGTAACATCTATCCCCATTTTGTCAAATGATTTCGCCATCTCATTCACAAAAGCTATATTGACGTCCCTGAATGTATTTTCCATTATCTTTGTTGCCTCTGCTGCCTTAATTGAGTTTAGTTCAAGAACCTCAGAGCTTGTTAATGTGCGGTAAAATTCAGATGACATTTTTAGTCCCTCAACACTTAAAGCGCCTATAACTCTTGGAAGGTTATTTACATTCCATTTTTTATTTCCCGGATCAACCCTTTCAGGGCAGTAAGCCAGATAAAAATCCTCTCCCGCTTTTAATCCTAATTTCTCTAAAATCGGCTTGACAATCTCTTCTGTTGTTCCTGGAAATACAGTTGATTCAATAACAATTAAATCTCCTCTCTTTAAATTTTCAGAAACTGTTTTTGCAGCTTTTTCCAAAGGCTTCAAATCAGGATTATAATGTGCATCTATTGGCGTTGGAACGCATATTATGATTATATCAGCCTCTCCAATTACTTCAGGATTAGTTGCAACATCTATCTTGTCCTTAAGCTTATCAAGTTTTTCTTCAAGAAATTTATCTTTTATAGGGCTCTTGCCCTCGCTTATAATCTTAACTGATTTTTCATTTATATCAAAGCCGTATGTCTTATAACCTTTTTCAATGCAAAGGCACAACAAAGGCAGTCCTACATAACCCAAACCAACGACACAAACCTTCCTATTTAACATAACACTAAATATATTGAAAATCTTTATAAAGTTAATGATTTTTCAAATCTATTAAGGGGGTAGATATGGATATATTAATCACAGGAGGAGCTGGATTCATTGGTTTTCATGTGGCAAAATCTCTATTAGAGAGAGGAGACAATGTTACAATAATAGACAATTTCAATGACTATTATGATGTTAACTTAAAAGAAGCCAGAATAAAAGAATTAGGCAATCACAATAATCTCAATTTGATAAGAGCGGATATTTCTGACCATAATGCAATGGATGATATTTTCAAAAATCATAAATTCAACAAGATATGCCATCTTGCTGCGCAGGCAGGTGTAAGATACTCTCTTGAAAATCCATTGGTTTATGAAAAATCAAATATAATGGGAACATTGGTAATGCTTGAGATGGCCAGAAAATACAGCATAAAGGACTTTGTTTTTGCATCAAGCAGTTCTGTTTACGGCAATAACAAAAAAACACCTTTTTCAGAAGATGACAATGTCGACCATCCTGTGTCATTTTATGCTGCAACAAAGAAATCAAATGAGTTAATGGCTTACACGTATCATCATCTTTATCAAATAAACTGCACAGGATTAAGATTTTTTACAGTTTATGGAGAATTTGGAAGGCCTGATATGGCTTATTTCAAGTTCACAAAAGCCATTTTAGAAGACAAGCCAATTGATATTTACAACAATGGGAAGATGAAAAGGGATTTTACATATATCTCAGACATCACAGACGGAGTTCTTGCTGCAATAGACAATCCCTTCCCATATGAAATAATCAACCTTGGCAACAATAATCCAGTAGAGCTTTCTTACTTTATAGAATGCATAGAAAAGGCAGTAGGTAAAAAGGCAAAAAAGAATATGATGCCTATGCAAAAAGGCGATGTTCCAATAACATATGCTGATATAAGCAATGCAGAAAAACTTTTAAATTATAAACCAAGTGTTAAAATAGGGCAGGGAATTGAAAAATTTGTTGAATGGTACAAGGATTATTATGGGTATTCTCAATGCAAAAAATGGAAAAATTAAGAGATATTTATGCAGAAAAGGCGCTTTGCCAAATACCAAGATTACTTACTCTTCTTGACAGAAATGAATTCTCAAAGACGTATGGTTCATTTCAAAGAACTTACTGGCTTGACAAAAGCGATGATTTTGTAAATGCTCTGCCCCAGTATGGAGTTCATTCACTTGCCTTAGTTTATAGTTATAAAATGCCTAATAATATTTATTATAACAATAAAAAAATAAAAAAGTGGGCAATTGCGGCCATGAATTACTGGGTTAAGATACAGCACAAAGATGGTTCATTTGATGAATTCTACTATAATGAGCATGGATGGGCAGGACCAACTGGATTCCTTCTGTATGCAATGGTTGAATCGTATAAGCTTTTGTGTGAAGGAATGACAAAAAATGAAAAAGAAAATTTTCTTAAAGCATGCAGGAAAGCAGCAATATTTCTAGGCAAATATGATGAATCAGGAATTCTGGCAAACCATCACGCAATGGCTTTGCTACCGATATATGATACTTATACTCTCCTTAAAGATGAATACTTATTAAAGTTGTTCCATGATAAGTTAAAATACTTTTATACCCTTGTTTCAGAAGAGGGATGGTCTCTGGAGTACGATGGACCAGATATAGGGTATTTATCTGCAACAGTTAGTTTTTTATCAAAACTTCACAATTTAGGATATAAAGATGATAAGATAGAAAGAGTAATTAAAAAATCAATAGAATTCTCTAGTTATTTTGTTTATCCAAATAACTATTATGCGGGAAGTATGGGCTCAAGGCAAACCCTGCATTTTTATCCGCATGGTTATGAGATATTTGCAGAAAAAATACCTCTTGCAGGAAGAATTGCTGACAAGATGCTTGAAGGTTTAAGTGAAGGAAAGCTAGTGCCCCCGGAGATACAGGCAGATAGATATTTTCTTTATAGAATACCTGAATTCTTGCTTTCATATATAGACTACAACAAAAAAAGAAAATCTGATGAGTCAAAGCTTCCCTATGAAAAGAAAGATTTTACAACCAACTTTAAGCATGCAGGAATTTATGTAAAAAAAATAAGAGATACTTACTTTCTTTGCAACATGAAAAAGGGGGGAGTGATAAAAATATTTGATGTAAGAAACAAAAAAGTTATATTAAATGATGACTGTTATGTAGGAAAACTAGACAACAATAAAGCTATAACCTCTCAATGGGTAGACAATAAACTTAAGATAGAATCAGATGATAACAAGGTAATTGTAAAAGGAAAACTTAATTTTATTCCACAGAAAAATTTTACGCCATTAAAAGGTATTATGTTCAGGGTTGTAATGTTCTTGTTGGGATGGAATACTTTTTTATCTTACCATTTAAAAGGTTTGATAAGGAAGATAATTATCTTTGGAAAAAACAAACCAGATGTTTATTTTACCAGGGAGATAGAGTTTAAAGACAGTATTATTATAAAAGATTCCATAAAAAACAAATCAAAGAATAATATAAACTATTTTAAGATTGGTGGATGTTCTTATGTAAGGTATGTACCCCAATCAAGATTTTTTCAACCGGTAGAACTTGAAATACAGGGATATGAACTAAACAAAGAAGAATTGTCTAAATTTAATAAAACAAAAACATTTAAAACTGAGAGGAAAATTGAGATCAAATAGCCTAGTTTATCCAAATCTCAAGAAAAAGATAAAACCTTTAAATATATTAATTATTAGTGTTGTGACCATACTAATTTTCTACTGGCTCTTATCAAAAATATCTTTCTTGAAATCAATTCAAATAATACTAAAAGCGAATCTTGTTTTCATAATATTATCTTTACTATTCTTGTTCTTAATTTTATTTTTTTTGATAGTGAGATGGTTATTCATTTTGAGAACATTACATCCAAAATCCAAATTTCATGATTCTTTAATATCAACAATGTCTGCTTCATCCTTAAATTCTATTTTGCCTTCAAAACTGGGAGATTTATTCAAAGTCTATTATTTCAGAAATTATGGTATTTCTCAAATGGTTGGGGCTGTTTTCACAGAAAGGTTATTAGACATTATTACACTAACCTTGCTCTTGATTATGGGTTCTTTAACCTTAAATAAACCTATTTTTGTTTATATATCTATTACAATAATGCTAATTTTTATTATATCGATGTCCTTGTTGTATGTACTAAGAAAAAAATTAAATAGATATTTATTATTAAAAAATCTTTTGTACTCAATTAATTGGATTATTAAGAGGCCATTCAAAGCCCTTATTTTATTTTTATTATCTTTACTAATATGGTTTTCTTCTATCATACAAATATACCTTTTATTTTTAGCAGTATCAGCAGATGTTAGTCTTTTATATTTCAGTTCAGCTATTATCATTGTTATCTTCATAAGCCTTATACCAATAACAATTGCAGGTATGGGCACAAGAGAAAGTGCTATCCTATATCTTTTTTCGAATTTTGCAAGTAATGAGGTTCTTCTTGCTGCTGGCCTATTATTTTCTTTTTTTAGATATTGGCTCCTATCAATTTTAGGTATTCCTTTCCTGTATTCAGCAATAAGAAAGAAGTAGCAATTATTTTCTCCCTACAATCAATTGGTTGCACATAATCCAATGTAAGCCTATTTTGTTAAGAAAATTTTCTATTGGAATTTCAAATGGCATACCAACTGGAGAAATCATAAACCTTTTTAATTTAAGTACCTTAAATTGATTATCCACTAACAACTTTTTTAATTCTTTTAGATTATATGTCTTAAAATGAGTATCATCTTTCAGATGTCCAACCAAAGTTCCTAATCTTTCAAAAAAAGGATTTGGTGTAGTGATAATTATTATCCCTCCTTCCTTTAGAATTCTGTATGTTTCTTTTAAAAATATTTCTGGGTTTTTCAAATGTTCTATCATTGCAGTGGAGATTAATACATCAAAACTGTTATCCTCAAATTTTAAATCAAGCGCATTCCCTTGTATCAAGTGTTTTTTTATCTCTTTATTTGCAAGATTTATTAATTCTTGGTCAAAGTCAATTCTTGGTCAAAGTCAATACCTTTATATTCCGTAACGTTGATCTTTTTAATAATTAATTCTAACATCTTACCATCAGCACAACCAACATCTATGATGGATTGAACGTTTTTTCCATAATATTTCAGAATAATCTTGATTACCTCGCTTGTTCTCCTCCTGAGACGATAACCTAATGCTTTTTTCTTTTCTCTGTCCTTATAGTATTCTTTATAATCCATCTTATTTATACCTCACGATTATATGGGCTATCAGACCAAACATGAATATCTGCAATGCGGTTAGCATCAGAAGCAGAACTGTTACATCCATTAATTGGCCCAAAAAAGATATACTGTAAACTGCAATAAAAACAGCTATTAAAGTTAGAAATAAACTTATTATTGAAAATATTTTAATGGGATTAAAAAGCAAGGTCATTTTCAAAATTAGATTGTTAAAATTATAAAAATCAAAAGGAGAAATACTAGATTTTCCTTTTCTCTCAAAATAATTGATAGGTACATATTTTAGGTTATAACCCTTGCTCAAAAAAGACATTGTTATTGTAGATGTAAATGAAAATCTTTCAGGGTATAGTTTCCAAAATTCTAAGCATTTTTCCTTTTCAAAAATTCTCATACCTGAGTTCAAATCAGGTATTTTCTTTTTAACTAGAAAACCAGCAAACTTATTTAAAAACCATTTTGGAACCCTTCTTAAAAGAGGTATATTGGTATTTCTTATGTTCCTTGCTCCAATAACCATATCATAATCATTTATATGTTTAACCAGATTAGGTATCTCGTTTATGGGATAAGTTCCATCTGCATCTGTAATCAATATCCATTTACCTTTTGCTTCCCTTATACCTCTTTTTAATGAAGCTCCATATCCTCTGTTTGGTTGGTTATGCAGAACTTTTATTCCATTTATCTTATCAAGGATTTCCCCACTTTCATCTTCAGAACAATCATTTATGGTTATAATTTCATAATCATAATTGATAGAGCCCATTACTTTCTTTAAGGATTCTATTGTTTCTTTTGCAGCTTTTTCCTCGTTATAAACAGGAATAATAACAGATATTAGTTGAGTCATTCTATCTACTGAATAGTAAGTTATTTAAATAAGTTTCTATGAGAGTAAATAATAAAAAGAATGTCTTTTAATAATAAACTTACAATTTAAATTTTTGTGATAAAAGATGAAAATAAAAAAGATGTTGGTAAAACTGCTGGGGATATTGCTCTTTGTTTTTATAATCACAAAAATTGATTTGGGTAATTTCTTTAATCTTTTAAAAAATATAAATTTA
>JAGYOA010000041.1 GCA_018399355.1 Candidatus Woesearchaeota archaeon
TTCTTTTAAGTATTCAGTATATTTTCTGATTTAATAAAATTGCCATCTTTAATTGTGTTATAAATAACCTTGTCTAATGAATGAACTTTTTCGTTTTCATAGATCATTAAGTTTTTGTTTTTCCCCTTGCTTTTGTCAAAGGTAACTATAACCGAACTTCCCATTTTTGAGGGGTTATCAGTCATTCCTATTCCTTGTTTTGGGATTATTATTCCAGCCCTTTTATTATTTTCAATATAGCCAAGCTCATTAACAGGAGCATTATTTTCCTGCAAAAAGTAATCAATTATTCCTGAAATCCTTTTTGCGCTGTTTTTATCAACTTTTAGAATTCTCTTCTTATTTAATGGATATTTATTTAATATTTTTGCATCAAGATCAATTGTATATTTATTCTTCATATATAGATAATATTAAGCATATTATTTAAAACTTTCTTTTTATACCTACTATAAAATGAATAATTACTGAAATAAAGAGCGATAAAATAATGGTGATAATAAAAAAACTTCTGAAAAAGCTTTGCTGGTAAACCTGAATCATTAGTGAGTCAGATGAAAACTGCCAATTGCCCTGTGGAAAAAGAAGTAAATGAAAAAATGTAAAAAAGATATTGAAAAATAATAATATGATAAGAGATAAAAAACCAATAAAGAGTATTATTAATGTGGATTTTTTGATCTGATTGAGTTTTATTTTTCTTTTGTAAACTAAAACAAAAAAGGTGATTAATAACACAATAAAAATAAATTGCTGAATTAGAATAAGGTTTCTCACATCTTTCATATGGGATTTTTCATTATCGCTGAAATCAACATTCAGCTCTTGGCTGAACCCTGTAATATATTCGGTGACATTTTTATCAATTTCAAAAAAATAAGTATTATTGCTGTATCTTTCTATTAATTTTTGGTGAAACCAGCTGCAATGAATAAGAATATTGAATGAAAGAAGTATCAAAAAAAACGCAATCAAGAGTCCTATTAAAAAATCTTTTTTCATTATGATTTCTCAATTTTTGGATATGTTCCTGGAAGCATAAAAACCTTGTCTGTCTTAACAGCAAGCCCTTTCTCGCCAAGCATCTCTTTTGAGCTCATCTTTGCAGCCCCATAGCATATCAGCTCTTTTTTCAAGGTCATAACTGCAACAATATCCTGCTTTTCTATTCCTGAATCTAACTGAGATATTCCTGGAAGATTAAGGTTTGCTCCATGACATAAACTGTCTACGGCGCTGTCAAGAACATAAATCTTTAAAAGATGCTCTACTGCCTTTTCAATTGGCTGTATGCAATACCTGATATATTTTTCATTCTTTTCTTCGTTAAAATAATAAAATGCATCTGTTAAATCCTGCATTGTAACAAGGTTAGTTAATTCATTGAATGGACCTGCCTTTGTTCTTCTAAGCTCCACCATATGCGCGCCGCATCCAAGCTGCTTTCCTATATCATGTATCAGTTTTCTTATGTATGTTCCTGCCTCACATCCAACTTTGAACAGAACATCCCTATCATTAATCTCCATTATATCAATATAATAAACGCTTCTCTGTCTTTTCCTTCTTTTTACAGCGCTTTTTATAGGGGGAATTTGATATATCTTGCCAACAAATTTACCGCACACTTCCATTATCTTGTCTTCAGAGACATCTTTATGAATATGCATTAAAGCAACGTACTCTTTTCCTGCTGTGAGGAGCAACTGAACAACTCTTGTTGCCCTTCCAAGGGCCAATGGAAGCGCGCCTGTAACTCCTGGATCAAGAGTCCCTGAATGCCCTGCCTTGGATATGCTGAGAATTTTTTGCACATAATCGCTTACCTGGTGGCTCGTAGGACCAGAAGGCTTGTCTATATTGACTATTCCATAATTTATCAGCTCTTTGACAGGCATGTTCTCTGGAATACAGCCAAATTTATCGCTTGTTTCAGCTTTTTTCCTGATTAGAATTTGTCTTTTATGCTTTTCAAAAGGCAAGAGGTTATTTTTTTCCATAAAAAAAAGATTATTTAATTATTTAATAAGGTTTTGATTATTTAGAATTAGTTTTTGGCTTTTCAGCCTTTTCCTTGGTTTCTTTTTTAATTACATCAGTTGCAGTTTCTTTCTTTTCTTCTTTTGCTGGTTTCTCTTTTGATTTTTCTTCAGATTCTTCTTTTTTTAACTCCTTGCCTTCATCTGGTTTGTTTTCCTGCTCCTTTGCTTCTTTCTTTTGCCCTGTTTTCTCTTCAGGTTGTTTTTTATCTTCCTTCTTTGCTGTTTTGTTTTTGTCTTCTTTATTTTCCTCGGGTTTTTCTGTTTTTTTTGCAGGCTTGTTTTTCTCTTGTTTTGGCTTTTCAACCGGAGCTCCCACTAATTCTGCCTTGACTAATCCATCGTCATACTTTTCAACCTTGACTTTTAACTTATGAGGTGGGTTCTTAATTCCATTCTCCCATACTTTTAAGTTTAAATATTTTCCAAGCTTAATATTATCTGATTTCATATGCTTTATTAGAAATTCCTTTACAGCAGAGATTGTTTTTTTTGCTCTCTTATATTTAGGAGTCTTTTGAAACTCTTTTCTAAGAGGGATAACATACTCTCTTTCAATTGATATTTTTGGTTTTTCCTCTTTCTTTGCCATTTTTATGCCTTTGTCTTTGTTCTTCTCCAAGAGCGCTTAATCTCAGTATGCCTTCCTGGATGGACTTTTCTTCCTTTTCCATAAACCTTCATAACAGTCCAAAAAGGAGCCCACCTAGTTTGCTTATTGAGTTTAGCTAATCTTAGCTTTCTGCTTAAATGCTTGTATCTTGCCATTTTATTTCCTTATAATCTTGAATTTGTCTTTTTTTGGTTGTATTCTCTTAAGCAGGTTTTTCAGTGCCTCATCATCAACTTGTTTTATTCTTCCTGTGCTTATTGCCTGCCCTAAAAATGTAATGAGCTGAATTGCAAGCTCTGGATGGGCTGTTTTTATGTTTCCATACCTTTCGAGCGCTTTTTTGCTGAATGAATTTTTTACCATTGATTCCAGCTGAGCAATTTGTTGCTGGAATTGATAGTTCTCAGAGCTGTTTTGCTGTTGTTTTTTAAGTTCTTCAAGTTTTTTTCTTTTTATCTCATCAATATCATTCATTTTTGATTTGATTTATCATCAATTTTATCTTCCTTTGATGTTTTTTCAGCTTTTTTATCGTTATCCTGCTCGCTTTTTTTCTTATCAACAGTTTCAGCTTGCTTTATTTCTTTTTCTTTTTTTATCTCTGGTTGTTTTTCTGCCTTTTCAGGTTTTTTACCTGTGATTTTAGCTGCAACTTTATCAATAAGAGATGCTCCTTTTGGAGATATCATTCTTCCTTTGTGAATGCCTTTTTCTTGTTTTTTTACAAGCTCTGCCTGCTCAAGCTGCTGAAAGATTTTTCTTATTATGTTTCCTGAAGCGCGGTAAAACTTTTCTGGTCTCATTCCCCTGTTCTTTTTACCACCATATTTCACCCTTAGCTTTGATACGCCGATTGGGCCGTTTTTATATGTTGCCCTTAATATGGATGCTGCTCTTATATACCACCAGTCATCTCTTGTTGGAGGTCTCTCTTTATGAGCGCCTGTTTTAACAAATTCTGTCCATAGGGGTGGCTTTATAAAATCAATTTTTTTCAGTTCTAAGGCAATTTCCTCTATTAAATCATTTTGAGGAACATTATAAACGTTTTTCATAAGCATACCTCCATTCTTTTACCTTTCTAAGCTAAAATAAAGGCTTAAAAGCTCTTAAAAGTTTTTTTAAATGATTTAGTTTAAAAAAGAACTTTTAAACCTGTTAAATAAGCTTTATTTAATCTTAATATATGAAATACAGGGAAAAAACAGTTATTTAAAAAGCTTTTTATTTACAGCCTTATAATTTGGTTATTTGATTTTTTTAAGAAGGTTAAAATTATTAAAAATAAATTAAAAAAATCCTTATTTTAAATCATCTATATTGATTATTGGCTTTTCTAGTTTAATTGAATCGTCTATTGCTATCCTTGGACAGGCAGTATTTACAAAACACTCAATAAAAGGAAAGTTTTCAAGCTGGCTGAAATCAATTGTATCAAATAATAAAAAGTAAAAATTCTTTTCTTTAAACCTTTTTTTCAGTTTAAATGCTTTATCAAGGTTTTTTTGAGCGGGTTTGGTTGTTAATATAACTCCTATTTCATCTGAATTAAAGAACCTAATTAATGCACCCTTGTTTTTTTTGTTAATTTTCTCAGCCTCTCTAAAATCAAATTTTTTCAGATTATTTGCAATTGGATTAAACATAAAAACATCTTTTTTTGTTTCCAGAGAAATTGCCAGGGGATGAAAACTACCTGTTCCAATATAAAGAAATGCATCAACCTTTTTTTTAATTGATGACGCTGATAATACATCACATCCAAGCACCTGACCATGATAAACAGTATGAAATCCATTTCCTAAAAAAACAACTTTATCTTTTTCTTCAAGAGCTTTTTTTATTTCACTTAAATGGCCTATGAACTGGACTGTTGCAACTAATCCTATCTTGTTAGGCAATTTAAAAATCTTGTTTCCAATATTAATGGGTTTTTTGTATATTGCTTCAATAAAAAAAGTTTTCATATAAAAATAAATAATATGCTTGTTTTTAAATTATTCTATTTCAGTATGTCATAGAAAGAGTCAAATATAGGCTTGTCTGTAGTAACCAGGTGGAATTCAACTCCTAGTTCATCGCAAATCTTTGCTATTTTGGATATATGTTGCTCAAGCTTTCTTTTATAATCTGTTTTAAATCTTGGCGTTACATATGTTCTCATCATCTCTTTTGTTTCAGAATCCTTGAGTTTAAAATCTCCTTTCAATGACAAATCTCTCTCAACAGGGTCCATAACCATTATTACCTTCATATCGTGTTCGCCAAGCATAAAAAGGGAATTTTCTATATCCTCAATATTAAATAAAAAATCTGATATTATAACTACCAAAGATTTAGAGTCAATAATCTTCTTATACTTTGTTATTGCATCGCTGAAGTTGGAAATTCCGCTTAACTTTATATTGTTCAGATGATCAATCATATTTGCCAGATGCTTCATTCCTCTCCATGACTTAAATGTTTCAAGGTCTTCAGCAAATGTTGAAAACTGAAATCTTTCATTTTCCTTCATGCAGATAAAAGCCATTCCAACCCCAAGCATAGAGGCATAATCAAATTTAGTTGTTGTTTTTCCATAATTCATGCTTGCGCTGTGGTCAACGATTATATGTGTGGTAAGGCTTTTGTCTTCTTCATATCTTTTTATGTAAAGGTCGTCAGTTCTTGCGAATATCCTCCAGTCAATTGACCTGAAATCATCTCCAGGAGTATAAATACGGTGATCTTTTATGTTCATACCTCTTCCGCGCATCACAGAGCGTCTAGCTCCAGTATAACTTGAGGTAACTCTTTTTCTAATGACTAAGTTAAATCTGGAAAGCTGAGACAAAAACTCGCTTGTTATCATTTTACCTTGTTGAGAATTTCCTTTATTGCATCATCCGTCTTCATTCCTTTTCTCTCTGCTTCAAAATTCAATATTATCCTGTGTCTTAATACAGGATAGGCCATTGTATCTATGTCTTCCCTGCTCACATATTTCCTTCCTTTTACAATGGCTCTTGCCTTTGATGCCAAAACAAGCCCTATTGATGCCCTTGGCGACGCCCCATATTCAATAAGGTTAGGATTCTTTCTTGTTTCTGAAACTATTTTAACTATTCTTCTTTTTAAATCATTTGCAATAGGAACCTGTCTTACAAGGGATTGCATTTTAATCAAATCAGATTTGTTGAAAATTGTTTTAACATTTTTCTCAGTATTCTGAAATGCATATTTGTCAACTATTTCTACCTCTTCATCATAGCTGGGATAGCTTACATTAATCTTAAGCAAAAACCTATCTGACTGCGCTTCAGGCAAGGGATAAGTTCCTTCCTGTTCTATTGGATTTTGAGTTGCAAGGACAAAGAATGGCTTGTCAAGCTCAAAAGTCTTGTTGCCGACTGTAACCTGCTTCTCCTGCATGGCTTCCAATAATGCAGATTGTGTTTTTGGAGTTGCCCTGTTTATTTCATCCGCCAATACAATATTAGCGAATATTGGGCCTGGCTGAAACTTAAAGCTTCTTTTTCCAGAAACCTCTTCGATAATGTAAGTTCCTGTGATGTCAGACGGCATTAAATCTGGCGTATTCTGTATCCTACTGAACTTAAGGTCCATAAGGTCTGACATTGTTTTTATTGCCAGTGTTTTTGCAAGTCCTGGATATCCTTCCAATAATGCATTTGCATCGCAAAGTATTGTAATAAGAATCTGCTCAACAACTTCTTTCTGCCCGACAACAACCTTACCAACCTCTTTGTATAAATTGTCAAATGTTTCTTTTTTTATCATTTTACACCTCTCATTCTTCAGCAAGCCTCAAAAAGTAATTTTTTACTATATCCTGCTTTTCTTTTTCTATATTTTCCTGGTAAACACCAGCTGATTCAATAAAAACTTCATCAGGAAAAAGCTGCTCAAAGTCCCTTTTTTCTTTTTCCTTGACACTGTCCAGCTTTATCTCATATCCTGAAGGCTTCAACACCATATCAATCTCTTCATCGCCCATCTCGGCAATGCTTGGATCTCCAAACATGCTTTCGCTTGCACCTGAGCCTGCAATTCTTTGGTGGCCTTGCTCTCCTCCCCCTCCTTCTTCATTGCCATCTCTTATGCTGTATATAAAATCAGAGGCTCTCTTTGCTGTATCTCTAAGATTAAAGGATAAGTCAAATTGGGAACTAAAAACCAACAAAAAGCAAAGAACAATGCTAATTAATATTTTATAAGATATTTTTTTCTCATTCATAAAAGATGAAACATTAACATATCTCATATCATGCATAATATCTGATTTTAAGCTGTCAACAATTGGTGTCTCCATTCTGAGATTGTCTCTTGCTGTCCTTAATCTTTCATTAAGAAAAGGATATTTTCTTTCAACTTCAAGCAGGTGTTTTTCACTTATTCCCTTTATTGAAAATATAAAAAAGTATAGCAATGCAGGAATCAAAGCATATTCTTTATAAAAGTTAAATAATGATAAGATTATATAAACTGAAAGGAATATTAAAACAGATGTAAGAAATACATTAAACATTATTATATTGTTAAATGTAAAATTTATTTCCCTTAAAACTTTTGTGAATTTTTTCATTTTGTACCTTTTGATAGATATTCTATTCTTAAGAAGTGCAATTGCATAATTGCAGTTCACGTTCAAGATCTATTATTTCTTTATTTGCATCTTCAAGTTCATCTTGTGTTGATAATAAATCAGCTTGTGCTACAGCAAGTTTTGATTTTGTTGTGGCAAGCTCATCCTTTGTTTGTTTTAATTCAGCTGTTTTTGAATATAGCTGCTGCTCAAGCTTTACTTTTTCTGCTTGAACTTTATCTTTTTCTTGTTGTATATCTTTATATTGCGAGCTTAACTCTTCTTCCCTCTCCTCCTTTACCATAAGCTGGTAGCTTGTCTGGTTAAGCCTGTCCCTTTCGCTTACAAGTGTAGAGGAAAGCTCATTTAATGAATCTATCTTTTCTTTATAGTCAAGATAAAGGTCCTTGAATGTTATTTGGTAATAAATGCTTACTCCAACAAGGCATATAATACTGGCTACTAATAACAGAAAAAATCCAAAATTAACATTTCTTTTCATATATGCCATTATATCACCTGTTATTGATTATTATTTATATAGATTTCCTATTTTCAGCAATCCTCCTTATGCAAACCTCTATTAAAAACAATAATAATGCGCAAAGCATGAAAATCCAGGAATAGCTTTTTTTATCAATCTTTTTCCTTCTTGAATTCTCCTTAATAAAATCAGCAATTGAAGAAGTGTTTTTTGCGTCGAAAATCTTTCCATTTGTAATACTAACCAGGTTAAAAA